>JALVEU010000358.1 GCA_027030565.1 Gammaproteobacteria bacterium
GCAGGGGCGGGCCGCATGAAACCGGGGCGCATGCTGGCCGTGGCCCACAAGGAGTGGCGCGAGATCACGCGCGACCGCCTGTACCTGGCCATGGCCTTCGTGGTGCCGGTGATGATCATGCTGGTCTTGGGCTACGGCCTTTCCCTGGACGTGGAGCACATCCCCTTCGCGGTGGTGGACTACGATCGCACGGCCGAGAGCCGGGACTACATCCACCGCTTCGCCGCTTCCCGCTACTTCGACTACCAGGGCCACGCGCGCGATGCCCGGGAACTGGAGCGTCTCCTGGCCCGGAGCCGCATCCGCGTCGGGTTGGTGATCCCCGACCAGTTCCAGCGCCGGCTGGCGGCCGGGCGTCCCGTGGCCGTGCAGGCGCTCATCGATGGGGTCTTCCCCTACCGCGCTCAGACCACCAAGGGCTACGTGGCAGCCATCAACGCCCACGTCAACGAGACCTTGCTCGCCCGCCATCTGGCCCTGCGCCAGGGACTCAGCCTGGACGAGGCGCATCGGCGCGTGCAGCCGGTGCGCCTGGAGCAGCGCTATCTCTACAATCAGGCCATCCGCTCCAGCTGGTCCATGGCCACGGCCCTGATCATGCTCGTGCTCATGGTCTCACCGCCCTTTCTCACCGCCCTTGGCGTGGTGCGCGAGAAGGAGTCCGGATCCATCTACAACATCTACGCCTCCACGGTGAGCCGCGGCGAGTTCATCCTCGGCAAGCTGCTGCCCTACGTGGGGAT
Source organism: Gammaproteobacteria bacterium (assembly GCA_027030565.1). Taxonomy (GTDB): domain Bacteria; phylum Pseudomonadota; class Gammaproteobacteria; order JAJDOJ01; family JAJDOJ01; genus JALVEU01. The sequence goes on from JALVEU010000358.1 coordinate 744, forward strand.
CTCGCTGTTCAACCTCTTCGTGCTGTGGTGGGTGGCGCTCAGCTTCTTCGGGGCGCCGTTCAAGGGCGATCCGGTCTTCTTCATCGCAGCCTCCCTGGTCTACATCGTCTGCACCGCGGGCATCGGGCTGTTGGTCTCCATCCTGGTGCGCACCCAGGTGGCGGCCGTGCTGGTCACCATGGTCATCACCTTCGTGCCGGCCATGCTGTACTCGGGGATGCTCGTACCCGTGGACTCCATGAGCCGCGACGCCTACGTGATGGCCCATCTCCTGCCGCCGGTCTACTTCCTGAACCTGAGCTGGGGCAGTTTCCTCAAGGGGCTGGGCCTCGACATCCTCTGGCCCAACGTGGCGGTCCTGGCCGGCTACGCGGCGGTGCTCTGGACCGTGGGCTATCTGAGCTTCAGCAAGCGGCCCCGGTCATGAAGCGTCTCGCGACCGCGCTCGGGCTGTGGTGGCTGCGGCTGCGGGTGATGACGGCCAAGGAGCTGGTGCAGCTCTCGCGCGACCCGGTGCTGCTCGGGGTGCTGGCCTGGTTCTTCACCGCCGACATCTATCTGGCGGCCTCGGGGATCTCCATGGAGCTGCGCCACGCCGCGGTGGCCGTGATCGATCACGACCGCAGCGAGGCCTCCCGGGAGCTGATCCACCGCTTCCGCCCCCCGTATTTCCGCTTCCTGGGCGAGATCGAGGACGGGCGTGAGGGCGTGCGCCTACTCGATGCCGGCGAGGCCATGCTGGTGCTCGACATCCCGGAGCACTTCGAGCGTGACCTGCTGGCAGGCGATCCGGTCTCCGTGCAGATGCAGGTGGACACGAGCAACACCGTGCTGGGGACGCTCGCGACCTCCTACGCCCAGCGCATCGTGGGCGGCTATGGGCAGGAATGGGTGATGCACCGCGAGAAGCTCACCGAGAGCGCGCTCAAG
>JALVEU010000359.1 GCA_027030565.1 Gammaproteobacteria bacterium
AGGCACAGGGAGAAGGAACCAACGAGATCAACCCTGCGGCCCAGATGGTGCTGGTGTTGGTGCGCGCGCTGGCCAAGCTGGGTTCGCCGGAGGCCATCGACGCCGTGCTGAAACACCTGCGGGAGGGGGACGAAGTCACCAAGAAGGCGGCGTTGGAGGCCCTGCGGGATCTGACCGACGAGCGTCACGCCGCGCAGGTGACGGCCGCCATCCAGGAGGCGGTACGGGGTGGTTCGGAAGGCCTGCTGGCCGCCGCCGACGAGGCCCTGCGTGCCATCGAACGGCGCTGCGCGGAGGCCGAGCGGGCCGGCACGGGCTCCGCGGAGCATGCCGAACTGCTCTCCGAAGCGGACAGCGGCATCCGTCGGCCGGCGGGTGCGCTGCAGTTCGAGGAGGTGGATCCGTCCCGGCTCAAGCCGGGGGACGTGATCGGTGATCGCTACCGTTTCGTCCGTCAGGTAGGCAAGGGGGCCTTCGGAGCCGTGTACCTGATGCAGGACCTCATGGTCGACGAACAGGTCATCCTCAAGTTCCTCAATCCGCAGATGGCTGCCGATGAGGCGGCGCTCAAGCGGTTCATCTATGAGCTGCGGTTTGCGCGCCGCGTGACCCATCCCAACGTGATCCGCATCTACGACATGCTGCAGTTCGGGGAGGCGGCGGCCATCTCCATGGAGTACTTTCCCAGCCACACCGTGACCGCCGAGATCGAGATGAGCAGCCCCATGGACGTCAAACGGGCCTTGCGCATCGTGAGCGATGTGTGCGAGGGGATGATCGCGGCGCACTCGGCCAATGTGATCCATCGGGACCTGAAGCCCAGCAACATCCTCATCGACGACCAGGACCACGTGAAGATCGTCGACTTCGGGGTCGCCGCGGCTTCCCGGGACATGGAGACCAAGCTCACCCGTACCGGGTTGCTGGTGGGCACGCCCACCTACATGGCCCCGGAGCAGGTGCTGGGCAAGCCGGTGGATGCGCGTACGGACATCTACGCGCTGGGGGTGATCATGTACGAGATGTTGACCGGCGCACCGCCCTATCGGGGCGGCGACAGCATGTCCATCATGTACCAGCACGTGCAGGGCAAGGCGGAGCCGCCCAAGGCCAGGAATCCCAAGTTGCCGCATGTGCTCAGCGCCATCGTGATGCGTGCCATGGCCGTCTCGCCCGAGAAGCGCTATCAGTCCATGGCAGAGTTGCGTGACCGCATCAACGAGGTGCTGCAGAGCATGGAATCGTCTTGAGGGATACCGGAGTCCCGATGAACCTTGACGGGCCATTCACTCGGCACCCCGGGGTCTGGCCGCAGTGTCCGAGGCCGAAGTCCGGGCCTTCGGCGGGGGCGCCGTTCCAGGCGCAGACTGCCGCACCAACACAGGAGGGCCGATGCCGCGCATCGATGCATTTCTGAAACTGGGTATGGAGCAGGGCTGCTCCGACGTGCACCTGGCCGTCGGCGTGCCGCCGATGTTGCGCATGCACGGCGAGCTCCTGCCCATCAAGTTCCGCGAGCTGGGGGCGGCCGAGTTGGAGGGCTATGTCAACGAGATCCTCACCGAGGGCCAGCGGCAGCGCTTCAGCGAAGGTGACGACCTGGACTTCTCGTACATGGCGGAGGGTGTGGGCCGTTTCCGCGTCAACCTGTTCCGCAAGAACACGGGGATCGG
>JALVEU010000360.1 GCA_027030565.1 Gammaproteobacteria bacterium
CTGGCAGCCGTTGCACACGCCCAGCCCGAAGGTGTCCTCACGGTGGAAGAAGGCCTCGAATACATCCCGGGCGCGGGCGTTGAACAGGATCGACTTGGCCCACCCGCCTCCGGCCCCGAGCACGTCTCCGTAGGAGAATCCACCACAAGCCGCAATCCCTTTGAAACCGGACAGATCCACCCCACCATTGAGAATGTCGCTCATGTGCACGTCCACCGGCTCGAAACCGGCGCGCTGGAACGCCGCGGCCATCTCGATCTGCCCGTTCACACCCTGCTCGCGCAGGATCGCCACTCTGGGCCGTACCCCGCTGGCCACGTAGGGGCCTGCGATGTCCTCCGAGGCCAGGAACTTGACATGGGGGGTGAGTCCGGGGTCGTCCGGGTCCCCGGCGGACTCGAACTCCTCCCGGGCACAGTCTGGATCATCGCGCAAGGCCTGCAGGTGGTACGTGGTCTCGTACCAAAGCCGATGCAGCACCACACGCGGACGGCTGAACAGCACTTCGCCTCCATGGCGCAAGGTGATGCGATCGTCGTTGGACGGCGCACCGAGCACGTGCACCCGCTCATCCAGACCGGCCCGTCGAAAGGCCGCCCGCACTGCCTCCAGTTTCTCATCCTGAACCTGAATAACCGCACCCAACTCCTCGGAAAACCAAGCAGCAACCGGGTCGTCCCCGAGCGATCCTCCATCCACGTCCAGGCCTGTATGCCCTGCAAAGGCCATCTCACACACGGTGGCGAACAACCCTCCGTCGGAGCGGTCGTGATAGGCGAGCAGGAGTCGCGCGTCCAGCAGGTGCTGGATCGTCTCGAAGAAGGCGCGAAACTCACGGGTGTCCTCCACGTCCGGGGCTTCGTGGCCGACCTGCTTGTAGACCTGTGCCAGGGCCGAACCGCCGAGACGATTGCGCCTGCGCCCCAGATCGATGAGCAACAGCCGGGTCGGGCCCCGGTCGGTACGCAGCTGGGGCGTCAGCGTCTTGCGTACGTCGCCCACCGGAGCGAAGGCCGACACGATGAGAGAGAGCGGTGCAGTGATCTCGTGGCGCCCGGCCTCGTCCTCCCAGACCGTCTTCATGGACATGGAGTCCTTGCCCACGGGGATGGCGACGCCCAGCGCCGGGCAGAGCTCTTCGCCCACCGCCCGCACCGTATCGAACAGCCTGGCATCCTCGCCGGGATGGCCCGCTGCCGCCATCCAGTTGGCCGAAAGCCGCACCCGTTGCAGCGCGCCCACCGGGGCGGCGGCGATATTGGTGAGGGCCTCGCAGACCGCCATGCGTCCCGAGGCCGCGGCATCGACCAGGGCCACCGGCGTGCGCTCCCCCATGGCCATGGCCTCCCCGGCATAGCCTTCGTAGTCCACCAGCGTCACGGCCACGTCGGCCACCGGCACCTGCCAAGGACCCACCATCTGGTCGCGGGCCACGAGCCCGGTCACCGTGCGATCGCCGATGGTGATAAGAAAGGTCTTGGCCGCCACGCTGGGCAGGCGCAGCACCCGTTCGGCCGCCTCCGCGAAGGGAATGGGAGTGGTGTCGAACGCCGGCCGTGGAAAGCGCAGGTGCCGCGCCTGGCGCAGCATCTTCGGCGGCTTGCCGAGGATCAGGTCCAGGGGCACGTCCACCGGGAGGTTCTCGAAGTAGCCGTCGCCGACGATGAGGCGGGGCTCCTCGATGGTCTCGCCGATCACCGCATAGGGACAGCGTTCCCGATCGCACAGGGCCTTGAAGTGCTCTAGACGGTCCGCCCGGATGGCCAGCACGTAGCGCTCTTGGGCCTCGTTGCACCAGATCTCCATGGGCGACATGCCCGGCTCGTCGCTGGGGATCGTCCGCAGCTCGAAGCGTCCGCCTCGACCGGCATCGTGGATGATTTCCGGCACCGCGTTGGACAGCCCCCCTGCCCCCACATCGTGGATGGAGAGAATGGGATTGTCCTCGCCCTGAGCGATACAGCGGTCGATCACCTCCTGGGCGCGGCGCTGCATCTCCGGATTGCCGCGTTGCACCGAGGCATAGTCCAAGTCCGCGTCGCTGGTGCCCGTGGCCATGCTGGATGCCGCCCCGCCCCCCAGCCCGATGAGCATGGCCGGCCCGCCGAGCACCACGATGGGGGTGCCCACCGGCAGGTCTTTCTTGTGCACGTGCATGGGTCGGATGTTGCCCATGCCGCCGGCGGCCATGATGGGTTTGTGGTAGCCGCGCAGCTCCGGCCCTTCCGGCCCGGGGACTCGCTCCTCGAACGTGCGGAACCAGCCGCACAGGTTGGGCCTTCCGAACTCGTTGTTGAAGGCCGCCGCCCCAATGGGTCCCTCCAGCATGATCTCCAGTGCCGAGGCGATGCGCGCGGGCCGGCCGTGGTCGGTCTCCCAAGGCTGCTCGAAGCCGGGTATGCGCAAGTTGGAGACCGAGAATCCGCACAGCCCCGCCTTGGGTTTGCCGCCCACGCCCGTGGCCCCTTCGTCGCGGATCTCGCCGCCCGAACCGGTGGCCGCTCCAGGAAACGGCGAGATGGCCGTGGGGTGATTGTGCGTCTCCACCTTCATGAGGAGATGTGCAGGCTCTTCCAGCGACCGATAGTCGTGGTGTCGCGCATCGGCCAGGAGCCGGCGCGCCGGATTGCCCTCCACCACCGCGGCGTTGTCCCGATAGGCCGAGAGGATCCCGTCGGGCGCATGAGCGTGGGTGTTGCGGATCATGTCGAAGAGCGAACGGTCCTGGCGCCTGCCGTCGATCACCCAGTTGGCGTTGAAGATCTTGTGCCGGCAGTGCTCGGAGTTGGCCTGCGCGAACATCATGAGTTCCACGTCGGTGGGATTGCGGCCCAGCTCCGCGTAGCTCTCCGCCAGGTAGTCGATCTCGTCAGGCGCCAGCGCCAGCCCCATCTCACGGTTGGCCCGCTCCAGGGCTGCCTTGGGGTCGTCATCCAGGTCGATGATGCGCAGCGGTGCCGGATCGTGGTGCTGGAACAGCACCTCGGCCTGCTCCAGGTCCGGCAGCACCATTTCGGTCATGCGATCGTGCAGCAGCCCCGCCACCCGGCCCCAGAGCGCCGGTTCCAGGGCCTCCACGCCATGCAGGTGATACACCGTGCCGCGTTCGATCCGGTCGATGCGCGTCAAGCCGCAGTTGTGCGCGATGTCGGTGGCCTTGCTGGACCAGGGCGAGACGGTGCCGCGACGCGGGGTGACCACGAACAGCAGGCCCGAGACCGGCAGTGCCGGTGCGCTCTCCCCATAGTCCAGCAGGCGCTCCAGGCGCCGGTGCTCCCGCGGCGAGAGCGCTGCATCCAGGTTCACGAAATGCACGAAGTGCGCCTCACAGCTCGCCACTGCCGGGACCACCGCGCGCAACCGCTCGAGCAGGCGGCCGAGGCGGAACGGCGAGAGCGCGGGAGGACCAGGGAGAATCAGCATGGTCGGACCTTGTCAGCGTGGCGGTGGACAGCGGATGGGGAAGGCCCGGAATGATACCCAAGCACGGTGCAGTGCGCATCGAGCGGGCGCGTTGGCGCAGAACTTCCGATGGTGTAGGATGTCGAAACGTTTGCGTGAGGGGGCGACCTGGCTTCGACGTGGGTCGCAAAGCCCGAGGTGCATGCCGAGGATGTCGCTGTCCTCGTAAAAAACGCGGCACAACGATAGTTGCCAACGACGACAACTACGCTCTGGCGGCGTAAAGTCCGCTAGCCTCTGAGGCAGGGTTCGTGCCCGTGCACCTGTCTCGGGGGTCAAATCTTCACGGGATCGCGGCAAGGCTCGTCCGGGGCCGAGCCGTTAAACCCCCAATCCGGACTCGCTGTCTGACGGCCCTGCCCGTCGGGCCCCAGGCAGTTAAACACAATAGACGAGGCTAAGCATGTAGAGCCGAGGGTGGAGGGCTCGCGGACGCGGGTTCGATTCCCGCCGCCTCCACCAATACCACAAGGCCAACCCGCTCGGGTTGGCCTTTTTCGTGTGCGCCCAGCATGGGCGCACCCCTGCGGGTGCAAGTCCTGCCATGAGCTGGTCACGGCGAGTGAAGCGAACTGCGGGAGGGTGACCGACCGTGGGGAGGAGACGTGGACCGTAAACGGTGTGCGGACGACAAAATCGCCGAGCGCGATTTTGAACAGCTGAAGGTGGGCCCCGAAGGGGGAGCCCCAGGGATGAGGCCAATAGCAGGAACCGGATAGAAGGCACCACCGAACAGGGCAAGTGGGCACGAAACCACGAAGCTCTCATGACCAAGGCGAAGCGGTGCAGATCCGGCGGTTGTGCGATGAATGGGTGCGCGCCTTACCTGGGAAGATCTCGCCTTACGCCTGACGAGCCGGGCCGGGAGCGCAGCCGAACGCCGCACGCGGCCCGCGAGGCGGCGGGCAGGAGGTCAGCCGTAAAGGGTGACGCCGTGGGGCGGAACGAGAAGTCAGCAGAGGCCTGCGTCATGAAGAAGCCAGGGAAACCGGGTGGAGCGAAGGGCCGAACGGGAAATAGAATCTCCAGGAAACCCGGGGCGATTCGAGGCGGCATTGGACTCCTGCCTCAGACGGGACCGGAATGTGACAAAGTGGAATTGATGAAATGCTGAATAAATCGTCGCGAGCAGTCGAATGGCAAGGCGCACGTAGCGCAATATGCAAAACATATCAAGTAGATAGGTGAGTAGTAAGCACTGCACAACGTAGCCATTCAGCGGCACAGCAGATTTATGCAGCGTTTCCTTAAGGGGTCCCCGCCCTTGCGGGATGCCTAGGGGGCGACTACTTTCAGTACATGGACATCTACACCTACACCTCTCTTGCAGGTGCGGCGCGAATGAGTCCGACTGCTGCAGCGTGGGACAGACGCAGCTTGCCGAACTGAGCCGGAGGGCCGGTGGGTTCTCCGAGCCTGTCTGGCCCATGGTTCGGCGTCAAAGAGGCCGGGGCGCAATTCCGCAGACCGCTGGCGAGGGTTGCAGAAGTTCCATAGTGCGCGATTTTCGTGGTGGGGCGAGGCCTCCCCCAAAAAGACCGGGCGAAAGCCAGGATCGAGGCCGCTCATCATCACCTCGTAGCGCACCGGAATGGATGAATAGGTCGGCCGTTCTCGATCGATCGAAATGTTGGGTCAAGTGCCATCCGGTACCGCGGTGCGAAGGCTGGTTATAGATCGCAGCCGAGCGGCTGTTCATTGAAACTACAGGTACGTTGGGATGGGTGAGTGACGACGAGTGAAAGCGGGCAAGCAGGCCGGGGAGGACAGCGAGCAGGGGCTATCGGCACCGGCCATCTCCTTGCCGCAAGGCGGCGGCGCCATCCGCGGTATCGGGGAGAAGTTTGCAGCCAATCCCGTTGCGGGCACCGGCTCCATGACCGTCCCCATCGCCACCACCCCGGGGCGGTCCGGCTTCGGGCCCGATCTTTCCCTTTCCTACGACTCCGGCGCGGGCAACGGACCCTTCGGCTTCGGCTGGCGTCTTTCCCTGCCGGCCATCACGCGCAAAACGGACAAAGGGCTGCCGCAGTACCGGGACGCGGAGGAGTCCGACGTCTATCTCCTCTCGGGGGCGGAGGACCTGGTCCCTGTATTGGCTTCGGACGGCACCCGATTCGAGGACCGTACCAGCGCGCCCGGCTATGTCATTCACCGCTATCGCCCCCGCGTCGAAGGCCTGTTCGCCCGCATCGAGCGGTGGACCAACGTCGCAACCGGCGAGATCCACTGGCGCTCCATCAGCCGCGACAACGTGACCACGCTGTACGGAAAAGAGGCCAGCTCGCGTATCGCCGATCCCGCCGACCCGAACCGGATCTTTTCCTGGCTGATAAGCGAGAGTTACGACGACAAGGGCAATGCCATCCTCTACGAGTACGCGGCCGAGAACGATGCCAACGTCGATCCCACGCAGCCCAGCGAAAGAAACCGCCTGCGCACGGCCAACCGCTACCTGAAGCGTATCTACTACGGCAATCGCGTCTCCCGACTCGTCCAGCCCGACCTGGCCGAGGCGAACTGGATGTTCGAGGTGGTCTTCGATTATGACGAAGACCACTATGAGGAACTCCCGCCCGATCCGGAGCGCCCGGAGGCGGCACAGCACCGTTTCGTCCGCGCCTCGGCCTCCCCGGAACGCCCCTGGGCGGTCCGGCCCGATCCGTTCTCCAGTTATCGTGCCGGTTTCGAAGTCCGTACCTACCGCCGGTGCCGGCGGGTGCTGATGTTTCATCACATCCCCGACCTGCCCACAGGGGAGAAGGGGTACGACGGCCTGGTGCGGTCCACCGAGTTCGACTACGACAACCTGGATACTCAAGGCCTGGTATCGATCGATGACGAGCTGGCCCACCCGGGAAGCACGGGCTTCGCCTCCTTCATTCGCCGCATTACCCAGTCGGGCTACGTCCGCCAGGAGGACGGGACCCATCTCAAGAAATCCTTGCCGCCGCTAGAGTTCGAATACAGCCGGGCGGTCATCCAGGACGAAGTCGAAGAGATCGATGCTGAGAGCCTGGAGAACCTGCCGGCGGGACTCGACGCCAAAACCTACCGGTGGACCGACCTGCACGGCGAAGGCATCCCCGGCATCTTCACGGAGCAGGGGGGCGGCTGGTTCTACAAGCGCAACCTGAGCCCCCTGCCGGCCCGGGAGGACGGCGGCGAGACGGTCCGGGCGCGTTTCGCACCGCTGGAACAGGTGGCCGAGAAACCCAACCTGTCCCTCGCCGCCGGGGCGCGGATCATGGACCTGGCCGGCGATGGCCAGCCCGATCTGGTGGTGCTCGACGAGCCCGTGCCGGGGCTGTACGAACACGACGACCAGGAAGGCTGGCAATCATTCCGCCCCTTCACCGCGCCCCTGGGCCGCGACAGCCGCGACCCCAATCTCAGATTCATCGACCTTGACGGCGACGGCCACGCCGACGTGCTGATCACCGAGGAGGATGCCCTCGTCTGGCATCCCTCCCTCGGCGAGGTCGGCTTCGGTCCGG
>JALVEU010000361.1 GCA_027030565.1 Gammaproteobacteria bacterium
AGGCTCTGGACGAGGAGAAAGGCCCGCGTCTGGTCTTCGCCGATGGGACCCAGTCCATCCACCTGGCCGACATGTCCGGTGACGGGCTCACCGATCTGGTGCGCATCCGCAACGGCGACGTCTGCTACTGGCCCAACCTGGGTTACGGCCGTTTCGGGGCCAAGGTGACCATGGACGACGCTCCCTGGTTCGACGCGCCCGATCGCTTCGACCAGCGCCGCATCCGTCTGGCCGACATCGACGGCTCGGGCACCACCGACATCATCTACCTCCATGCCGACGGTGTGCGGCTCTATTTCAACCGCTCGGGCAATGGCTGGAGCGCCCCGCGCAGGCTGCGCAACTTTCCGGCAGTGGACGATCTCGTCCAGGTGCAGGCAGTGGACCTGCTCGGTAACGGCACCGCCTGCCTGGTCTGGTCCTCGCCCCTGCCAGGAGATGCCAAACAGCCCATGCGCTACCTGCGCCTGCTGGCCGAAAAGCCCCATCTGCTGGTGAAGAGCGCCAACAACCTGGGCGCCGAGACCCGGGTCCGCTACGCCCCCTCCACCAAGTTCTACCTGCAAGACAAGCTGGCGGGAAAACCCTGGATCACCCGGCTCCCCTTCCCGGTGCACGTGGTGGAGCGGGTGGAGACCTACGATCACATCGGCCGCAACCGCTTCGTCACCCGCTATGCCTACCACCACGGCTACTTCGACGGCGTGGAGCGGGAGTTCCGCGGCTTCGGCATGGTGGAGCAGTGGGATACCGAGGAGATCGGCGCATTGGAGGGCGGTGAATTCCCCACCGGCGACAACTGGGATGCCGCCTCCCATGTGCCGCCCGTCCATACCAAGACCTGGTTCCATACCGGCATCTACCTGGGCCGGGGGCACGTCTCCGACTTCTTCGCCGGGCTGCTCGACGCCCATGACCAGGGCGAGTACTACCGCGAGCCCGGGCTGGACGACGAGCAGGCGCGGACCCTGCTGCTGCCGGACACCCTGCTGCCGGAGGGGTTGACGCCCGAGGAGGAGCGCGAGGCCTGCCGCGCCCTCAAGGGATCCATGCTGCGCCAGGAGGTCTACGCCCTGGACGGCACCGACGAGGCGCGGCACCCCTACACCGTCACCGAGCAGAACTTCACCGTGCGCATGGTGCAGCCGCGTGGAGACAATCGCCACGCGGTCTTCCTCACCCACGCACGCGAATCGCTCAATTACCACTACGAGCGCAACCCGGCCGATCCGCGCATCCAGCACGCCATGACCCTGGAGGTGGACGACTTCGGCAACGTCCTCAAATCCGTCGCCATCGGCTACGGGCGGCGCCGGGCCTACTCTGCCCTAGCCCCCGAAGACCAGGCAAAACAGGCGCAGGCCCTCATCACCTATACCGAGAATCGCGTCACCAATGCCGTCGAAACGGCCGACGAGCACCGCGCACCGCTGCCCTGTGAGTCACGCACCTTCGAGCTGACCGGCTACACGCCCACGGGTCCGGCGGAGCGGTTCCGGTTCTCCGATTTCGTACGCCCCGATCCCGACGACCCGGCGGGGAGGAGACTCCTGCATGTCTTCGACACCGAAATCCCCTACGAGAATCAACCCACCAGTGGCCGGCAGCGCCGCCTGGTCGAGCACCTGCGGACCTATTACCGGCGCAATGATCTG
>JALVEU010000362.1 GCA_027030565.1 Gammaproteobacteria bacterium
TGGGCCTCGCCGCCGGAGAGGGTAGGGGCGGCGCGGTCGAGTGCCAGATAACCCAGCCCGACTGCCTCGAGGAAGGCCAGCCGATCCCGAATCTCGGGAAGGAGATCCCGGGCGATGGCCTGCCCGTGCGCGTCGAGATCGAGCGCCGCGAGCCGGCTGGCCGCCGCGGTGACCGGCAAGGCCGTGACCTCCGCGATGGACCGCCCTGCCAGACGGACCGCCAGCGCCTCGGGGCGCAGACGCTCGCCGTGGCAAGCGGGGCAGCGTGCCCCGTCCAGCTCGTCGGTCGCGGTGGCATCGGTCTCCAGCCGCCGCCGGGTCCGGCGATCCAAGGACACTCCGGTACCGAGGCAGCCGGGGCACCAGCCCACGGGCGAGTTGAAGGAAAACAGACGGGGCTCCAGGGGGTCGAAACTGCGCCCGCAGCCCGGACAACTGCGTTCGCTGGAGAAGCGCAGCTGCCCTTCGGCTTGCAGCTGTGCCCGTAACGGCGGCGCCGAGGCCGCAGGTTCCACCGGTTCGGCGGCGAGTACCCGGAGGCTGCCCTTGCCGTATGCCAGCGCCTCACCCACCAGGGCTTGCAGTTCGGCCTGGTGCTCGGATGCAATGCGCAGCTCGCCCACGGGGAGCTCGATGGTATGGTCCTGGAACCGGGCCAGCTCCGGCCAGTCGTCGGTGGGCAGCCATTCTCCGTCCACGCGCAACACGGGAAAGCCCTTGCGCGCGGCCCAGGCGGCCAACTCGCGATAGACCCCTTTGCGTCCCTGCACCAAGGGTGCCAGAAGGGTCACACGCAGGCCGTGCAGCTCGCGCATGAGCGCGGCGACGATCTCTTCGGGCTGGCGGGGTTCGATGGGGATACGGCACTCGGGGCAGTGCTGGACGCCGAGGCGGGTGAACAGCAGCCGGAGGTAAGGGTCGATCTCGGTGAGAGTGGCCACGGTGCTGCGCCGGCCCCCGCGGGTGGTGCGTTGGGAGATGGCCACGGTGGGTGGAATGCCATGGGTGGCGTCCACTTCGGCCCGCGCCGCCGGCTGCACCATTTGCCGCGCATAGGCATTGAGCGACTCCAGATAGCGGCGCTGGCCCTCCTGGAACAGGATGTCGAAGGCCAGCGTGCTCTTGCCCGATCCCGAGACCCCGGTGATGACGGTGAGCCGGTCGTGGGGAATGGCCACGTCGATCCCCTGGAGGTTGTGCTCCCGCGCATGATGGATCCGGATGAACGGGTCGGGCAGGGCGGGTGCCGGTTCCGCCTGCGGCCGCGCCTGCGCCGCGTAGGCGCCACGCAGCGCCGCGCCCGTATGGCTCTGCCGGCAGTCCGCCACGCTCTCGGGTGGACCCGCACAGACCAAGGCGCCCCCGCCGGCACCGCCCTCCGGACCCAGATCGATGATCCAGTCGGCGGCACGCATCACGTCCAGATTGTGTTCGATCACCACCAGGCTGTGTCCCGCCCCCAGGAGCCGGTCGAATGCCCGCAACAGTCGCTCGATGTCGGCGAAATGCAGCCCCGTGGTGGGCTCGTCCAGCAGAAAGAGGCATGGACCGTCGGTTTTGCGGGCTGCCAGGCGTGTGGCCAGCTTGAGCCGCTGCGCCTCGCCGCCGGACAGCGTGGGGACCGGCTGCCCGAGGCGCAGGTAGTCCAGCCCCACCGCCATCAGAGGTTCCAGCGCGCGGGCGATCCGCGGTTCGTCCGCGAAGGCCTGGGCGGCCTCGTGAGCGGTCATGTCCAGGACGTCGGCGATGGACACGTGTCGTCCGTCTGCCAGGCCAATCCGGATCTCCAGCACCTCCTTGCGAAAACGCCGGCCGTCGCAGGCCGGACAGCGCAGGTAGACGTCGGCCAGGAACTGCATCTCCACATGCTCAAAGCCTGTGCCGGCGCAGGCCGGGCACCGGCCGGCACCCGCATTGAAGCTGAACATTCCCGGTCCCCAGCCTCGGCGGCGCGCCTCCGGATGCGCGGCGAAGCGCTTGCGTATGGCATCGAAGGCACCCACGTAGCTCGCCGGGTTGGAGCGGGCCGAACGGCCGATGGGGGCCTGATCCACCAGCACCACGTCGGCCAGGGCGTCCTGGCCGGCCAGGCCACGGTGCCGGCCCGGAGGCTCGGTGGGACGACCGAAGTGGCGCTGCAGCGCACGGTACAGCACCTGATGGAGCAGGGTGCTCTTGCCCGATCCCGAAACGCCGGTGATGCACACCAGGCGCCCCAGCGGGATGTCCACGTCGATGTCACGCAGGTTGTGTTCGGCCGCACCCAGGATCCGCAGCCGAGGGGTGGCCGGATCCACGGGGCGGCGCCTGCGCCGCCCCGAGACCGACGCGCGCCCGGACAGGTAACGGCCGGTGATCGAGGTCTCGGCTTGCAGCAGCGCGGCGGGTGTCCCGTCGAACTGGATGCGTCCGCCCCGCTCGCCCGGGCCGGGGCCGAGATCCACGATGCGGTCGGCGGCCAGCATCACCTGTGGATCGTGCTCCACCATCACGAGGGTGTTGCCGCGGTCACGCAGGCGCCGCAGGATGCCGACGAGCCGGTCCAGGTCGCGCGGATGGAGACCGATGCTCGGCTCATCGAGTACGAACAACGTGTGGACCAGCGAGGTGCCCAGGGCCGTGGTGAGGTTGATGCGCTGGACCTCGCCTCCGGACAGCGTACGCGACTGGCGGTCCAGCGTCAGATAGCCGAGACCCACCTCGCACAGGTACCGCAGACGCGTGGAAATCTCTTGGAGCAGCCGGTCCAGCGCCGGGCCCGGTGTCCGCGTGGGCCGATAGCGGGCGAAGAACTCCGCCAGTGACGCGATGGGCCGACCGTTGAGCTCGTGCAGATTGGGTCCCGGCTCGTTTCCGGCGCCGTCCAGCCGCCACCAGAGGGCTTCTGGCCGCAGTCGCGCGCCACCGCACTCGGGACAGGGACGATAGGTGCGATAACGGGACAGCAGGACACGCACGTGCATGCGGTAGGCGCGGCCTTCGAGCCAGTCGAAGAAGCGCCGCACGCCGTACCACACGCCATCCTCCCATTCACCTTCCCCTTCCCAGACCCAGCGGCGCTGCGCCGCACTGAGTTCCGCCCACGGGCGGTCCAGCGGAATACCGCGTGCCGCGGCGAAGCGCAGGAGATCGTCCTGGCACTCACGGTAAGCGGGGCTCTGGAATGGGCGCACGGCGCCTTGGGCCAAGGTCATGGTGGGATCCGGCACCACCAGCCCGGGGTCGATGTCGATGACCCGCCCGAAACCCCGGCAGCCCGGGCACGCCCCGAGCGGGTTGTTGAAAGAGAACAGGGCGGGCGTGGGCTCCTTGAACTCCCGGTCGCAGTGTGCGCAATGCAATCGTGCAGAGAAGCGCCAGGGTGGCTGCCCGCTCGCTTCGGGCCAGACGGTGGCGTGCCCGCGGCCCACCCGGAAGGCCACCTCGAGGGTTTCGACCAACCGTTCGCGCCTTGCAGGGTCCAGGCGGACACGCCCGGCGACCACCTCGAGGCGCCCGTCCTGTTCGCGGTGCACCCGGTCGAATCCCTGATGGGCGAGCACCTGCAGCAGAGAGGCGCGCGAGACCTCACCGGTGAGCATCACCGGAAAGGTCACCACGGCCCGCGGATGCCGATCCCCGGCCTCGGCCAGCACTGCGTCGCAGGCGGACTGGGGTGTGTCTCGGCGCACCGGCCGGCCGCAGCCCGGGCAGTGCAGCACGGCAGCGCGTGCATACAGGAGCTTGAGGTGCTCGGCCAGCTCTGTCATGGTGCCCACCGTGGAGCGTGAGGTGCGCACCGGATTGGTCTGGTCGATGGCGATGGCCGGTGGAATGCCGTCGATCCGGTCGGCCTGGGGCTTGTCCATGCGCTCCAGGAACTGGCGCGCATAGGGGGAGAAGGTTTCCACGTAGCGGCGCTGGCCCTCGGCGTACAGGGTGTCGAAGGCGAGGGAGGACTTGCCCGAGCCCGAGACGCCGGTGATCACCAACCACTGTCCCGTGGGAATGTCGAGATCCAGGTTTTGGAGGTTGTGCTGGCGTGCGCCGCGGATCCGGATGATGTGGCGGGACATGGGCGGGCCGGGAAGAGAAAGTATCCATTTTGGCAGATCCCGCTCCCGGCACCAACCGATGCGGTGCTTGCCGGGAAGCGGGCGACGGCGTATATGCAGGCCCTGGATGGCAGCACCCGAAACCCCATCATGACGCCGGATCCATGGATGCCGCTGCTCGCCCGCTCCTGGGAGCTGATCCTGCTGGGCCTGCACCTGGGCGTGGCCATACTGGCATCTGGCCATGCCATCCTGCACAAACGTGAGGTACGGGCGGCGATCGGTTGGACCGGGCTCATCTGGCTCGCCCCGCTATACGGCTCACTGCTGTACTACCTGTTCGGGATCAACCGGATCCATCGCAAGGCCCGGGTTCTCAAACCCGCACCACAGCGCTACAGCCCTTCGCCCCACGAAGTGGCAGGGCCTCCGTTGGCCCGCGAACTGCCCCGTTCCGTCCGGGATATGGAGCGTTATGAACGGCGTCTCACGGGGCGGGCGCTCGCTCTGGGCAACCGGGTCACGCCGTTGCGAAACGGCGACGAGGCCTATCCGGCCATGCTGGAGGCCATCGAGGGTGCACGCGGCTCCGTAGCACTGGGCACCTACATCTTCGACAACGACCGCGCCGGCGCCCAATTCCTCCGTGCCCTGCACGGGGCCGTTGTACGGGGTGTCCAGGTGCGGGTGCTGATCGACGGTGTCGGTGCCCGCTACAGCAAGCCGAGCATGGTCCGCAGGCTCCGGGCGGCGGGGGTTCCGGTTGCTGAATTCCTACCCTCCGTCCTGCCGTGGAGGAACCCGTATCTGAATCTGCGCAATCACCGCAAGATCCTGGTCGTCGACGGCCGTGTGGGATTCACCGGGGGACTCAATATTCGCGAGGCCTGTATGCTGGCACTGAATCCCCGCCACCCCACGCAGGACACGCACTTTCGGCTGGAAGGGCCCATCGTGGCGCACCTGGCCTGCTGCTTCGCCGAGGACTGGCACTTCGCAACCGGGGAGCGACTGGCCGGGGCGGACTGGTTTCCCACCCTGGAGCCATGCGGGGCCAGTGCCTGCCGGGGCATCATGGACGGTCCGGACGACAATTTCGAACAGATCTGGTTCACCCTGCTCGGGGCACTGGAGAACGCACGACGCCGGGTGCAGATCGTCACGCCCTATTTCCTCCCGGACGAGACCCTGATCGCGGCACTGAACACGGCGGCCTTGCGGGGGGTGGAGGTGGACATCCTGGTGCCGCGGCACGGCAACCTGCGGTTCGTGGAGTGGGCCATGACCGCGCAGGCCGGCCATGTCATGGACCAGGGCTGCCGTATCTGGCTCACGCCCCCTCCCTTCGACCATACCAAGCTCATGGTCGTGGACGAGGCTTGGGTGTTGTTCGGTTCGGCCAACTGGGACCCGCGCAGCCTGCAGCTCAACTTCGAGTTCAACGTCTCCTGCTACGACGGTGATCTCGGGGCGCAACTCGCCGCGTTCGTCGACGACCTGCGAGGCCGGGCCCAACGTCTGGAGGCGGAGGCGCTGCAACGGCTGCCGTTGTGGATCCGTTTGCGCAACGGCGCCGTGCGGCTCCTCCAGCCCTATCTGTGAGGCGGCCGCCGAGACGGGCAGGGCGCCCGGCCGCAAGGACACGAACGGGAGATCGCGACCCTACGCACCCCAGGTGCGCACACGCCCCGTGTCCAGATGGATGAAATTCGACTTGGAGTACAGCCCGACGCCGCCCTGCTTCAGCGCCAGTGCCGCACGATACAGGTCTCGGATGTCCACGCCCGGCATGCGTACGTCGATGGCCTTGCCCTGCATGTGCAGGCTATGCTTGGCTACACCTTTGCTGCGGCTTCGCAGTTTGGCGTTGGTGGCGGGCGAGCGGTAGCCGGAAATGACGTGATAAGGCCGGCAACCGCCTACGGTCCGACACTGCAGCGCGTACAGCACGTCGAACACGCCCGGGTCCATCGGATGCTCCTCGCCGGTACGGAAGTCCCGTAGGTAGCGCTGGAGCTCCCGCAGGGCGTCGTCCAGATAACGCCTGCCGTCGTGATACTCTACGCGCAGCCTTTCGCCGGTGTGGGTGTGGTGGAAGGCCAGCTCCCGCGGCCGCGGACCGGCGATGGGCTGACGGCCCACCAGCAGGAGCAGGCCCGCGGCGGACCCGGCCAGGAAGCGGCGACGAGACGGATCGGTGTGCCGTGTGGTTTCGGGCTTCATGATTCCCCCCGGCCCTCGTGAAGGCCCCCGTGCAACCATTCACAAAACGCCATGCATGGTAGGACGACAAACGGTCTGCGGACAACCCGGTTCCTGGGACGTGCGGCCCTGACGGGCCTTCTGGTGTTATGGACGGGGCTACAGGCCATGGCCGGGACCCGGTTCTCCGACGCATTGGGTGAGCGATTGGAACTCGCCGCCGCCACCGGGCGGTGCCAAGCGGCCGGAGAGGCGCTGGTGGAGCCTGAGCTGGTCGCCAAGCTCTACGAAGCGGCGGGTTATCGGCGGATTTGGACGGAGCAGGCCAGCGTGGCCGCCCTGCGCACCTGGATCACGCGCGCCTGGGAGGAGGGGCTCGAGCCGGGAGACTATCACCAGGCAGCACTGAATGCCCTGGGCCAGGGCCCTTTGGACACCGTGTCGCAGGAGGTGGACCTTGAGCTCCTGCGCACCGATGCGTTCGTCACACTGGCCCTGCACCTGCGTACCGGGAAGGCGGATCCCTCGCGCCTGTTCGCACAGTGGAACTACGAACCCGATCTCAGCGACGCACCCACCACCGACGAAGTCCTTCAGCGGATCCGGGCCGGGGCGGTCGATGCATTCCTCGCCGAGCAGCTGCCGCAGGGCAGCATCTATCCGCGGTTGCGTACGGCCCTG
>JALVEU010000363.1 GCA_027030565.1 Gammaproteobacteria bacterium
CGGCCGGCCGGCGGATGCCGGGGTGGCCGCCGCGGGGTCGGGTGCCCCGGCCCCGGTGGTCTCTTCGGCTGCGACGGAGGCGGGCGCGGCGACGGGTGGGACGGCCCGGACGCCATCTGCGCGGCGTAAAAAGGCCGCTGCCGGGAGGCGCACGAGCCCGCCGGGGACCAGGGCCAAGCGAAATGCCAGAGAAAGGTCTAAAATAACCTTAAAAGACATGGACAAAGATGACACTCCACCGAAGAAGTCTGAGACAGATCCCGTAACCCCGGTCGCCAAGGCGGCCGTGCGGCCGCGCAAGGCGCGTCGCGGGATCCGCCTCAAGGGGGAATTGGACTGAGATCGGGCATGACCTGGGTCCCCGATCCCGGAAGGACACGCAGAATTTGAGCAGGGCGATGAAGGCGTGCGCAGCGCAGGGCCACACAGCATCGGTCAGGAGGATCGGCGAACCTCGGAACACCGCGCAGCGGAGGCGCCGCCACGATCATAGGATCACCGTTTCTCGATATTTGCATAGAGGTGGGCCGGCAACATGAAGACTGTCGAAACAGGGCGTGAAGGCGACAACGATGGCTTGGCCCACGCCGGTGGAGGTCGTAAGCCGCGACCGTGTCTCGGGTGGCTGGGGATAGTGGGGGGTTGCCTGGCGCTCCAGTCGGCCCTTGCGCAGCAGGCCATGGTTCCAGGGCAGGGCCTGTACGTGCAGAACCTGGGTGAGCCCGTGCCGGACTCGGTGGCGGCAAGCATGGGCTATCCGCCCCTGAACTACTCCCCCGAACAGGCGGATGCGCCTCCAGGGTCATCCGCAGATGCACCCCCGCCCCGACGGCGTGATGCCTACGCGGGCACCGCGATCGGTCCGAGTCCTCGGCAGCCGACCCGCCCGACCTATCCTCAGGCCGGCGGTTACGCCACCACACCCCCCGCGGGGGGCTATGCACCCCAGCCATGGGCGGGGCAGACTGCGGCTCCTGAGCCGCCCGCCTCTTCTTACGGTCACCCGCCTGCAGCAGCGGGATATGCCCCTGCCACGAGTGGCTACGGTTACGGCTACGGCGGGGCATCGGGCCCCGTCCCCCAGGGATCGCAGCCTCCCGCCACCGGTTGGCAGACGCCTCCGGCGGCCCGGCAGGGCTATGGGACGGCGCCGGCGTTTCCGGGGTCGGGCCAGCCGTCCGGACTTCCAGCAACCTACGGGGTACCTTGATGACGCGACACACGACATGGCGGTGGGTTCGGGCACTCGCCCGTGACGGTCTTCGGTGGTGGAGGCCAGCGTCGATCGGCCTGGGTGTGCTGGTGCTCGTGGCCGGCGGCTGCAGCCGGGACGAGGAGGGTGGCTCCACCGAGACGGCCTTGGAGTCGACGGTGGAGCGGCCTGCGCCTTCGGGCGTTTCCTATGCCCCCGCACCGCTGGCGGGCTATACGGCCAACCCTCCACAGGGCCTGGCACAGCCGGGTTATCGTGCCGGAGTACCGGGCTATGGGCAGGCCCCGGGTACAGCGCCCTACGGCTATCCGCCCGTGGTGGACGGCACAGGGTATGGTGTTCCCGGGACCCAGGGGGCACAGCCGTCGTACGCGCAACCCGGCATCGGGGACTACCGGGACGGTACCGGTACGTATCCCTCAGCTCAGCCCCCCCTGTCGGGCGTCGCGCCGGGTGCCGGTGGGGACTACTATTACATTCCGTCGAGCCCTGGCACCGGCCAAGGCTACGGCCAGGTCACACAGCCGGGTGCCGGGCAGGGCGGATTCGGTTCGCCCACTCACCCGGGGGCCTGGAGCGGAGGCGGATGGCAGGGTGCAAGCGGTTCCGCGCTCCCGCCGTCGCCGGTGACCCACCCCTCGGGCGTGGCGCCGGGACCGCTTCCGCAGGAGACACCCGGTGTCTGGCCACAGGCACAGCCCTCCCCGCAGAGCGACCTCTATCCGAGCCTGGACTACGACCCCACGCGCGAGGTGCGTGCGCAACAGGCCGCTCCCACCGTACCCGTCCCCGCGACCCCGGCACCCGTGACGCCCGCCACGCCCACCGTGCCCGCATGGGGCGGGACCGCCGCGGTGCCGACCACGCCGGTCTATCCCTACGGCGGTTACGGCACCTACGGTGTGACGCCGGGGCTCTATCCGCCCGCCTACACGGCACCGCTGCAGCCCTGGGCGGGGCTGTTCCCGTTCGTGGGAGGATTGCCCGTCTGGTGAGGCCAGGCCTGCCGCAGGCTTAGCGCGCGCTGCCAGTGGCCGCGTGCAGCGCGCACGAGAGCGGCCACACGTCTCCCGGCCGTACCGTACTTCCCGGCCCCCTCGGTGCATGGGGGCCGCCATTGGGATAGGATCTACACGGCTTTCGTGGTATACCGCCGCTGCGGTGCGGGGTTCGACATGTGCCGCACATGGCAACGGGAACGGCGATCGTGTGGGGGGTGATGATCACAGTCATAGCGAACCTCAAAGGCGGCACCGGCAAGAGCACGGTCAATTTCAATCTCGCGGTCTGGCTCGCCCTTCAGGGACGCCCCGTGCAGGTGTACGACCTGGACCCTCAGCGTACCCTGACCGACGTGCTCGAGATCCGTGAGGAGGAGGGGTTCGAGCCGCAGATCCCCCTCG
Organism: Gammaproteobacteria bacterium; assembly: GCA_027030565.1. GTDB lineage: Bacteria > Pseudomonadota > Gammaproteobacteria > JAJDOJ01 > JAJDOJ01 > JALVEU01. The sequence continues at coordinate 2,617 of JALVEU010000363.1, forward strand.
CACACCGGCTGCCGGGGCCTCGCGCCAAGGTGCTCAAGGAGGCTGAAGTCCTTGTGGACGTGGGCACCGCTGACATGGAAGCGCTGCGTGGGGCGCTGCGGCGGGCCCATCGCATCGTCGTACCGGTGCCGCCCAGCCAGGCAGACGTGTGGTCCACGCAGCGTTTCCTGCGCATGATCCGGGAGCTGCGCCCCAAGGGGACACCCGAGGTTCTGGGATTCATCAATCGGGCGGATACGCATCTGTTCGTGCGCGAGACGGAGGAAACGGCCGAAGCCCTGAAGTTGTTGCCCGGGATCCGGCCCTTGAAGACGAGGCTGCATCAGCGCACCGCCTACCGGCGTTCCTTCAGCGAAGGCCTGGCCGTCTTCGAACTGGAACCCTTGAGCAAGGCGGCACGGGAACTGCAACGCCTGGCCGGTGAGCTGTATCCGTGAGCCCGGGCCGACCGCATAGCGGAACGGGGGCGAGGTTCCGCACCTCCCTGGGGGCATTGACCGGGATCTTCGGAAGAACTGCGTCGGAAGCCGAAATCCCGCATAATCAGGAGATTCTTTGGGCGCGTGGCCACCGCGGAGTTCGGCGATGATGCGATGGATCTGGGACAACCTGGTGCTCCTGCTGGTGCTTTCGGCCTTCGTGCTGGGGGCAGCCAACTACAAGGATCTCGGTTACTGGTTCGGCGCCACATCCTCCGAGGGGCATGAGCCGCCGCACGGCGAAGCCCACGCCGGCTCTGGCGCAGAGGAGCGAGGTGTCAGTGCGGCTTCTGGCCCGCAGACCCTGGGGGAGACTGGGAAGGCACCTGCGCCCGGTCCAGTTCCCGCGGTCGCGATCGCCCCGGCGGTCACGCAATCCCCGGGTCCGGAACGGGCCTCCGGGGCCGCTGGGGAGCCTGCGGCTTCGGCGACCCCTGCCCCGGCTCAGTCCGGGAAGCCAGCGGGCCCCAGGGAGAGTGCCCCCGCAACACATCAGGCGTCGGGTTCCGCTTCCTCCGACGTCGAGGTGACGCTGGGTTCGGCCCCCGCCCAGGAGCCACCGCTCACGAGCACGCCTGAAGCCGGCCGGCCAGAAGCCCCCGGGGCGGCAGGAGCCGAATCCCACGCCACGGTTCCAGTCGAGGAGCCCACTGCACCGGCCGCCGATGTCCCACCTCGGGTCGGGCATGTCCCCACCGAAGAAGCCGTTCCACATCCCTCCACTGCAGGAGAGGAGACCACCGAGACCGTCTCGTCCCCTATGTCCGAGGCGTCCCGGCCGGCCGTCGCTGTGGAGGAGGCTGCCTCGCCTGCGGCGCTCGAGGCCGCGGCATCCGGATCCGCCGTGACCGGTGACACCGTTCCGCCCGGGGGGGATGGTGTACCGGCAGGGCCGGACACGGCTCGGGGCGAGACCTCCTCGACGCACGAAGCACTGCCGGTGCCCGTGCCATCTGCGAGCGCGGCGCCCGAGGGCAGCCCTGGTTCCATTGCCGCGCAGACCGCACCGGAGACCCAACCGGGAGGAACGGGCGAGCCTGGAGGGGGTGCGGTCTCATCCGCGCCGAAAGCGGAGGTTCCGGGAGCGGGGACTCCTTCCACCGGCATCGACGTGACGGCGCTGTGGGAGGAGGCGATCCAACAGATGGCCCGCTGGAACTGGGGGGCTGCGGCTCGGAACCTGGAACGGATCACCGCGGCAAGCCCCGGCGACGTGCGGGCATGGCAGATGCTGGGGCGGGCCCGGTTGGTCCGTGGGGATCGGCCAGGGGCGTTGGCCGCCTGGGAGCGGGCCGCCGAGCTGGCCGCCTCAAGAGACGACATGTGGGTGTTCGGTGCCATGGTCCACGAGATCGGGCGACTCGATCCAGAACGGGCGCTACGAATCATGGACCGCGTGCGCGGCCAGCACTGAACGGTTGCCCGCGCGCGAGGACCCGTTCAGCGGGCGGCGGGCCGGCCGCCACTGCACGGAGTGGCAGGCTTCAAACACGAAGAAGGAGGGAGACTCATGGGACTGATCCGCAATTTGCTGGCCTTGATCGGCCTGGTGGTGGTGGCGGCGGTGATCTGGGCCGGTGTCCAGTATGGACCATTGTTGGCGCAGGCCCGGCAACTGGACGAACGGGCACCCCAAGTGTACGCCGAGTTGTTCAGGAAGGTTCTCGAGACAGGCAACAGCGCCGATGCCACGGTGTGGAAACGCAAGGTGGCCGAGGACCTGTCGGTGGAGGACGTGGAGACGACCTTGGTCAACGTCGCCAATGAGCTCAACATCCAGAACGTCGGGCGGGCCATCCCCGAGGAGGGGGGGCTGCCCTTGTCCAAGCAGGTGGAGGCCTCGACGGGCAAGCCGTACCGCTTCGTCAAGATCTACATGTTCTGCAACGCCCTGACCGCGGCCAAGATGCTGGACTACACCGATGCCTATTCGGCCTATCTCCCTTGCCGGATCTCCCTGGTGGAGGACAAGACGGGCCAGCTCTGGCTCTACACCCTCAACATGGACCTGATGATCTACGGGGGCAGGCCGCTGCCGGCCGATCTCAAGTCCGAGGCCGAGCACGTGAAGGAAGTCATCCTGGAGATCATGGACCGGGCGGCCCAGGGTGAGTTCTGAATCACCCGTCAATCGTAGGGGAGTTCGGCACTGTGTAGGATGTCGTCCGCCGTGCGGCCCGGAGTTGTCGTGCGATCAATCGACTGCGGTCCCCTGTATCCTGCCGTGGCGGCTGCGAACGGCCAGTCGCCGGGCATCCGCCTAGAGGAGGTATACGACCAGAATCATGTTCGAACGACCAACCAAAGGTATCCGGGAGCGGGTGGAGCGGTTGCGGAGCCATCTGCAGGAAGAGAACCCGCTGCTTGTGGACGTCATCGGCAGCTTCCAGCAACTGGACCGTGTCGCCTACGGCCTCGGCCTGCTGGAACCCCACGAGTCTTACGCAACGCGCATCGCCTGGTGGCCGCTGATCTCGGTGTTGGGCACCTTCTCCGCCGGAAAGTCCACCTTCATCAACCAGTATCTCGGCCATCCGCTGCAAAAGACGGGCAATCAGGCCGTGGACGACAAGTTCACGGTGATCTGCTACAGCAAGGACCACGAAGTTCGGGTGTTGCCCGGGCTGGCGCTGGACGCCGATCCGCGCTTTCCTTTTTATCAGATCAGTGAGGAGATCGAGAAGGTCGCAGCCGGCGAGGGGGCGCGGGTCGACACCTATCTGCAGCTCAAGACCTGTCCGTCCGAGCGTCTGCGTGGCCGCATCCTCATCGACTCCCCCGGCTTCGATGCGGACGAACAGCGCCGATCCACGCTGCGCATCACCGATCACATCATTGAGCTCTCGGACCTGGTCCTGGTGTTCTTCGATGCCCGGCATCCGGAGCCTGGGGCCATGCAGGACACCCTCGAGCACCTCGTGGTGGGCACCGTGCGCCGCAACGATGCCAACAAGGTCCTGTTCATCCTCAATCAGATCGACACCACCGCCCATGAGGACAACGCCGAAGAGGTGGTGGCGGCCTGGCAGCGGGCGCTCGCCCAAGGCGGGCTGGTCAGCGGGCGGTTCTACACCATCTACAACGAGGAGGCGGCCGTTCCCATCGAGCCCGAGACGCTGCGCAAGCGGTACCAGGCCAAGCGGGACGCGGACCTGGCCGAGATCTATCAGCGTATGGAGCAGGTCACCGTGGAGCGGGCGTACCGAATCGTCGGATCCCTGGAGAACGCAGCCAACCGGATCGAGCATCATGCCGTACCCGCGCTCACCGACGCCTTGCGCCGCTGGCGCCGTGGTGTGCTGCTCTTGGATGCCCTGGTCCTGGGGCCCTTGTTCCTCCTGCTCATCGTGGCCACCGTCTATGCCGGTTACTGGCAGGGCTGGCGGTTCGCTCCGCCATGGCTGGACGGTTCGTTGACCTCCTGGATCATCGCTGCCGTGACAGGGGTGGTGACGGCCGGGGTCTTCGTGGCGCTCCACTTCTGGATCCGTAAGCTGGTGGCCCGGCGGATCGCCCGGCGTCTGGAGGAACGGAGCCTGGAAGGCAATCTGGCGGCGGCCTTCCGCAAGAACACGCGCTGGTGGCGGTCTCTGTTCCACCGGATTCCCACGGGCTGGTCACGGTCGGCGGCGCGGAAGGTGGAGCGTGCGCGCGCCGACGCCGATCGGTTCGTGCAGCAGCTCAACGACCGTTACGCCGCGCCCTCCGGAGAGACGGCCGTACCGGCTTCCGAGGACAAAGCGGCACAGCCCGCGACCAGCACGCAGGTCCCGGAGGGCGAACCGAGACCTTCCGTGGCCGAGTCCAAGGCGGTTTGAGCAGAGGCCGGCTGCTCAGACGTCCGGGTGTTCGGCACGCATGCCCGACGGACGGAGCCTGGCGACCCGCCCCAGCACCACCGTGAGCAGGATCCACGCGGGCGCCGTGGAGACCAGCGGCAGCCAGTAGCTCCAGGAGCCGGGTGGGTGGCCGGCCACGCCCCGCACCCACAGCATGATGCTCATGTAGGGCAGGAGGAGCAGCGTCATCGTGAGCGCCTGCTGCAGCAGCGGGAAACTGCGCAGCTGGGCGTGCAGGCGCAGCATCAGGTAGGCGGTGACGGCGTAGCCCAGCGCGTGTTGGCCCAGCAGTGCGCCGGTGGCGGCATCCACCAACAGGCCGCTGGTCCAGGCCACAGCGACACCCACTCGGTGTGGCACCGCCATGGTCCAGTAGAGCAGTGTGAGCAGGACCCAGGGCGGCCGCCAGACGTTCCAGCCCTCCGGGAGTGGGGTGAGCTCCAGGAACAGGGCGGCCGCCAGACTGCCGCCGATCCACAAGATCTGTGCGCTCCGTGAAGGCACGGAGGTCAGGAGGCGGGATCCCCGTCCGCCTTTCCCGGCACTGGAGACCGGGCCGGTGCCTGGTCCTGTGGTGAGCGCCACCACAGCAGCAGGACCTCGCGGCTGCGGTCCAGCCGCGCCAGCGGGCGGGCGGTGATCTCGGCGAAGGGCTCTCCCGGACGATGTTCCACCGCGGTGACGACGCCCACCGGATAATCGGCGGGGAATCGTCCGCCCAACCCCGAGGTGGTCACCTGGTCGCCGACCCGCACGTCGGCACTGTTGGGGATGTAGAGCAGGTGTAACCGGTCGGGTCTGCCCGTGCCGGCTGCCACCGAGCGCAGACCGTTGCGCGGGATCTGTACGGGGACGGCGTGGCTGGGGTCGGAGACGAGGATCACGAGCGCCGTGTCCGGGGCCACCTCGATCACCTGGCCCATGACTCCGGCGTCGTCCAGGACCGGTTGTCCCTCGTAGACACCCTGGAGCGAACCGCGGTCGATGAGGACCACCTGCCGGTACGGGTCCAGATCCACTGCGATGAGCTCGGCGATCTCCACGCGCTGCGGCGCCAGACGCTGGGCCGCACCCACCAGGCGCCGCAAGCGAGCATTTTCGGCCTCCAGGGCTTCCAGCTTCTGCTGACGAAGCCGCAGTTCACGCAGGGTCCGGCGCAGACGACGGTTGTCCGCCAGCAGCCGTTCGCGCCCAGCCCAGTCCTCCCGCAGCCGGACAGCCATGCTCCCGGGCAGTCCGGCGAGGCGCTGGATGGGTTCCACCAGCAGGGCCAGACCGTCGCGAAGCGGAGCCACCAGGCTGGTGCGCTGATCCAAGGTCATGAGCAGCAGCGAGACCAATGACAGCACCACCACCCGTGTGGTGATCCACGGGCCGAACGTGAACAGTGGTTTGATGGTGACCTCTTACAACGCAGCCGCAGGGAAACGCTGCAGCGGCCCGGGGCCGGATGCGCCGCCCATCTTAGCCGTCTGCCGCCGGTCCGGAAAGGTTCGCCGCGCCCAAGCGAGTACCGCCCAGCGGGGAAAGGCGGCGTTTCGCCGGGGAAAACCCTGAACAGGCCGCAGCGCCTCGCTCCCTTCTCACTCGGCGCGCAGCAGGTGTTGGGCCTTTTGGTCCAACATCTCCAGGACCCGGCCGCCTCCGCGGGCCACGGAGGTGAGCGGGTCTTCGGCGATCACCACGGGGATGCCCGTCTCCTCCATGATCAGTCGGTCGATGTCGCGCAGCAATGCGCCCCCGCCGGTGAGCACGATGCCGCGCTCGGCCACGTCCGCGCCCAGCTCTGGAGGGGTGGCCTCCAGGGCGGTCTTCACCGCGCTCACGATCCCGTAAAGGGGCTCCTGCAGGGCCTCCAGGATCTCGTTGCTGTTCAGCGTGAAGCTGCGTGGGACGCCCTCGGAGAGATTGCGGCCCTTGACCTCCATCTCCAGCACTTCCTTGCCCGGATAGGCGGCCCCGATGGTGTGCTTGATCCGCTCGGCGGTGGCTTCGCCGATGAGTACACCGTAGTTACGGCGCACATAGTTGATGATCGCCTCGTCGAACTTGTCGCCGCCGATCCGCACCGAGGCCGAGTACACGATCCCCGAGAGCGAGAGCACGGCCACCTCCGAGGTCCCTCCGCCGATGTCCAGGATCATGGAGCCGTGCGGCTCGTCGATGGGCAGGCCCGCGCCGATGGCGGCGGCGATGGGTTCCTCGATGAGATACACGCGCCGGGCCCCAGCGCCGAGGGCCGACTCACGGATCGCGCGCCGCTCCACCTGCGTGGCCCCGCAGGGCACGCAGATGAGCACCCGCGGACTGGGCCGCAGCAGCTTGGTCTGATGGACCTTGCGGATGAAGTACTGGAGCATCTTCTCGGTGGTGGTGAAGTCGGCGATCACGCCATCCTTCATGGGCCGGATGGCCGTGATGTTCTCCGGCGTGCGCCCGAGCATCATCTTGGCCGCCGTGCCCACCGCCTCGATGGACTTGGGCCCGCCGGAGCGGTCCTGACGGATGGCCACCACGGAGGGTTCGTTGAGCACGATCCCCTTGCCGCGCACGTTGATCAACGTGTTGGCGGTGCCGAGATCGATGGAGAGATCGTTGGAGAAAAGTCCGGACAGGCGACTGAACATTGAGGAAAAACGACCCTGTCGGTGCAGCCGAAATCGGGTACTGTATCAGTGGGTATGCCCTTGGGCAAGGCGGCTCGATGTGCTAGTGTTTCGCGCCCCCGGCGGTGCTTCGTGGCCCGCCTCCCGAGGCAATGTCCGCACGCGTCCGGGCGCCGCGTCCTGGCTGGGAGACACCCATCATGAGCCTTTCCGAGCAGCAGGTACGAGTGATCGCTGAACTGGCACGCCTCACCGTTCCCCGTGAGGCACAGCAGGATCTGGTGCAAGAACTCTCGGCCATCCTGGACTTCGTCGAGCAGATGAACGCCGTGGACACAGAAGGGGTGGTGCCCATGGCCCATCCGCTGGATGTGCCGCAGCGGTTGCGCCCCGACGTGGTCACCGAGCACGTCGACCGGGAGAAGTATCAGGCCCTGGCCCCGGCCGTCGCAAACGGGCTGTATCTAGTCCCCAAGGTCATCGAATAGGCGGCTTTCAAGTCCGCTGCGGAGAGCCTGGCATTGAGCGCAGCCAACGCACCCTTGCACCGGCGCAGCATCGCTGAGCTTCGTGAAGCCCTGGCAGAGGGTCGGGTGTCCGCCGTGGAGCTGGTGGAACACTTTCTCGACCGCATCCAGCGTCTGGATCGGCGGCTCAACGCCCTGATCACCGTCACTGGCGAGCAGGCACTGACCCAGGCCCGCGAGGCCGACGCACGCCGGGCGCGGGGTCAGGCCCGCCCCCTGGAGGGGATTCCCATCCTGCACAAGGACATCTTCTGCACCGAGGGTGTACGCACGTCCTGCGGCTCCCGAATGCTGGACAATTTCGTCGCCCCGTACGATGCGGCAGTGGTGTCGCGGCTGCGCGAGGCCGGCGCCATCATGCTCGGCAAGACCAACATGGACGAGTTCGCCATGGGCTCATCCAACGAGACCAGTTGGTATGGCCCGGTGCGCAATCCATGGGATCTGGAGCGCGTCCCCGGGGGATCCTCGGGAGGCTCGGCGGCCGCCGTGGCCGCCCGTCTGGCACCTGCGGCCACCGGGACGGACACCGGCGGTTCCATTCGCCAGCCGGCCGCGCTGTGTGGCGTCACCGGTATCAAGCCCACCTACGGCCGGGTCTCGCGCTGGGGCATGATCGCTTTCGCCTCGAGCCTGGACCAGGCGGGGCCGATGGCACCCAGCGCTCAGGACTGTGCGCTGCTCCTTCAGGCCATGGCCGGTTTCGACGAGCGCGATTCCACCGCCATGGATGAGCCGGTGCCGGACTACGCCGCGGCCTTGGAGAGACCGCCAGACCGCCTGCGCATCGGGTTGCCGAGGGAGTGGTTCGGCGATGGCCTGGATGCTGGCGTGGCGCAGGTGGTGGAGGCGGCCCTGGGCGTGTTGACAGAGCTGGGGGCCGAGCTGCGCGAGGTCTCTCTCCCCAGCCTGAAGCTCTCGGTCCCAGCCTACTACGTGGTGGCGCCGGCGGAAGCCTCGTCGAATCTGGCCCGTTACGACGGGGTACGCTTCGGCTATCGTTGCCGGGAGCCCAGGGATCTCCACGATCTGTACGTTCGGACCCGCAGCGAGGGCTTCGGGGCCGAGGTCAAGCGGCGCATCCTCATCGGCACCTATGCCCTGTCGGCCGGCTATTACGAGGCCTATTACCGCAAAGCGCAACAGATCCGGCGGCTGATCCGAGAGGACTTCCTGCGGGTCTTCGCAGAGGTGGACCTGCTCGCCGGACCCACCTCTCCCACCCCGGCCTTCCGCCTCGGTGAGCGAACCCGGGACCCGGTGGCCATGTATCTCTCCGACGTCAATACCATCGCGGTCAACCTGGCGGGCCTGCCCGGCATGTCCGTACCCGCCGGCTTCTCACAGGAGCTGCCCGTGGGTCTGCAGCTGGTGGGACGGGACTTCGACGAGGGACGCTTGCTGGCGGTGGCCCACCGGTTCCAGCAGGCCACGGACTGGCACCGGCGCACACCGTCCCACTTCGACTGAGGAGGCGCGCGCATGCAGTGGGAACCGGTCATCGGGCTCGAGATCCATGCCCAGCTCTCCACCCGCTCGAAGATCTTCTCCGGGGCGCCCACCGCCTATGGGGCCGAGCCCAACACCCAGGCCTGCCTCATCGATCTCGGTTTTCCGGGGGTGTTGCCGGTGCTCAACGAAGAGGCCGTGCGTTTGGCGGTGCGCTTTGGCCTGGCCATCGGCGCCACGGTGTCCCGGCGCTCCATCTTTGCGCGCAAGAACTACTTCTATCCGGACCTGCCCAAGGGCTACCAGATCAGCCAATACGAGGAGCCCGTGGTGGTGGGGGGGGCGCTGGAGATCCACCCCGAGGGCGGTGCGAGCAAGCGCGTGGGGATCACGCGTGCCCACCTGGAAGAGGACGCCGGCAAGTCCCTCCACGAGGATTTCCAGGGGATGACGGGCATCGATCTCAACCGGGCCGGGACGCCCTTGCTGGAGATCGTCTCCGAACCGGACCTGCGCTCGGCGCGCGAGGCCGTGGCCTACATGAAGGCCCTGCACGTACTGGTGCGCTACCTGCGGATCTGTGACGGCAACATGCAGGAGGGTTCGTTTCGCTGCGACGCCAACGTCTCGGTGCGTCCCCTGGGCGAGGCGCGTTTCGGCACGCGCACCGAGATCAAGAATCTCAACTCCTTCCGCTTCGTGGAGCGGGCCGTTCAGTTCGAGATCGAGCGCCAGATCGAGGTGCTGGAATCCGGGGGGGAAGTGGTCCAGGAGACGCGGCTCTATGACCCGGACCGGGACGAGACGCGACCCATGCGCACCAAGGAGGAGGCCAACGACTACCGATACTTTCCGGATCCAGACCTCCTCCCGCTGGTGATCCCGGAGGCCATGGTCGAGTCGGAGCGCGCGTCCCTGCCCGAACTGCCCGAAGCCCGTAAGGCGCGTTTCGTGGGCGAGTACGGACTCAAGGAGGCCGATGCCATGCAGCTTGCCTTCGATCGCGACACGGCCGACTACTTCGAGGCCGTCGCGGCCACTTGCGGCGATGCACGCCTGGCGGCCAACTGGGTGAACGGGGAACTGGCGGCCGGACTGAACCGGGAGGGCTTGGACATTGCCTGCAGTCCCGTCTCGCCGGAACGGCTCGGCGGTCTGCTCCGGCGCGTTGCCGACGGCACCATCTCCGGCAAGATCGCCAAGCAGGTCTTCGAGCGGATGTGGACCGACGGTGAGGAGGCCGATGCCATCATCGAGCGCGAGGGCTTGCGCCAGATCACCGACACCGGCGCACTGGAGGCCCTCGTGGAATCAGTCATCGCCGCCAATCCCAAGCAGGTGGAGCAGTATCGGGCCGGCAAGACCAAGCTCCTCGGTTTCTTCGTGGGACAGGTGATGAAGGCCACCCAGGGCAAGGCCGATCCGGGCCTGGTGAACCGGCTTCTCAAGGAGCGCCTCGAGGCATGAACTGCCTGGTCGTCTACGCGCATCCCAACCCCGAGAGCTTCAACCACGCCATCCTGGAGACCCTGACCGGCGCGTTGCGCGCACAGGGGCACGAGGTCCGGATCCGGGATCTCTACACAGCGCCCTTCGACCCGGTGTTGCGTGCGGCCGATCTGCGTGCCGCGGCTGCAGGGCGGCCGCTGCCCGAGGACGTGCGTCGCGAGCAAGAGGCAGTGGCCTGGGCCGAGTTGCTCGCGTTCATCTACCCTTTGTGGTGGTTCGATCGGCCCGCGGTGCTGAAAGGCTGGTTCGACCGGGTGTTCACCAATGGCTTTGCATTTCGTTTTGACGAGCGGGGGATCCAAGGTCTGCTGCAGGGCAAGCGCGCGTTCGTATTGGTGACCGCCGGGGGGCGGGAGGCCGACTTCGAGGCCATCGGCGCCCGGGAGCATCTGCTCCATCCGACCACCGAGGGCACCTTGCGCTTCTGCGGCATCGAGGCCGTGACCGACCTGGTCTTCTACGGTGTGCCGCTGGCCGACGATGCCGAGCGCGCTGCCATGCTCGAGCGCGTGGAGGCGCTGGCCCGCTCACTCTCGCCCTGAGGGGCTTCGGTCTCGATCCCTTCTGGATGTGGATCCCGTGTAGGGAGTGTTACGGCTCGGATCAGCGAGATCAGTGGGTTATGTGCCGCACATGATGTGATCGATAATGGTTCTCATATGGAGTTTTCCGAATATAATAATGCATCGATACTGGGTAGGATGCGGTCGTCCGATCCGGCTGTGTATAGGGAAAGCTTTCAGAGAGGGACCAGAGGATGAAGGGTGGACCGTGTTGCAAATACCGTGGCCCGCTGATCGGGGCCATTCTCGCCAGTGCAGTGGTGCTGGCCATCAATGCCTGGGTGGTGACCCGGTTGGCGGGCTGAGCCAGCCGCCCCCCTTGTGAGCGGGGCGCGCCGGCGCAGCCAGTCCGCTATTCAGGGGCGTCGTCCCCAGGTTACGCGATCGCGTTTTCCGAGATCCTGCCGCGTGTGCACGCCGGTGAGGCCCGCGTGGGTGAACAGCGTGCGCACGGGCTGCGCCTGATCCCACCCGTGCTCCACCGCGAGCAGCCCGCCGGCGCGCAGGTGTACGGGAGCTCCATGGATCACCCGATGCAAGGCCTGCAGCCCGTCGGGGCCGCCTGCCAGCGCCTCGCGTGGCTCGAAGCGAAGGGCGGGTTCTTCCACGAAGCAGGCATCCTCCGCCCGAATGTAGGGCGGATTGCACACGATGGCGTCGAAAGGTTCCTCGCCACGGACCGCCTCGTACCAGTCGCCCTGAAGCCAGCGCAGGCGTCCATCGAGACCGAGCCGGCGGGCGTTGAGGCGCGCGGTCTCCAATGGTGTGGCATAGGCGTCGGTCGCCGTGACCTGCCAGCGCGGTCGTTCCCGGGCCAGGGCCAGGGCGATGCAGCCGCTGCCAGTGCCGAGATCGAGCACCCGCAAAGGGGCCTCTGGCTCCAGCTGGCCCAAGACCAGCTCCACCAGACACTCGGTCTCGGGCCGTGGGACCAGGACGCCCCGGGGCGTGAGCAGGTCCAGGTCCCAGAAGCCCCAGGAGCCCAGGACGTAGGCCAGCGGCTCGCCGCGCAGGCGCCGTTCCAGGAGCCGGGTCGCCCGCTCCAGCTCGGCTGCGTCCATGGGCCGCTGGGGATGGGTGTACAGTGCGGTGCGCGGCAGACCGACGGCCTGCAGCACCAGCAGCTCGGCCTCCAGTCTCGGGCTGGAGGTGATGGCCTCGAGCCGCCGGGCCCACGCCCGCGCGGTGCCGGCGAGCGTGGATGCTGGAGCCGCGGTGTCAGTCTGCATCCTCGAGGGCGGTGAGCTGCTCGGCCTGGTGCTCCTGGATCAGCGGCTCGACCACCAGATCCAGATTTCCCTCCATCACCTCGTCCAGCTTGTACAGTGTGAGTTGGATCCGGTGGTCGGTGACGCGGCCCTGCGGGAAGTTGTAGGTCCGGATGCGCTCGGAGCGATCACCACTGCCCACCAGGTTCCGGCGTGTGGCCGCCTGCTCCTGTTCGCGGCGCCGGCGCTCCACCTCCATGAGTCGCGCCTTGAGCAGGGCCATGGCACGCGCTCGGTTCTTGTGCTGGGAGCGCTCGTCCTGGCACTCGACCACGATGCCGCTGGGCAGATGTGTGAGCCGCACCGCCGAGTCGGTCTTGTTCACGTGCTGGCCGCCTGCGCCCGAGGCGCGGAAGGTGTCCACACGCAGCTCGGCGGGGTCGATCTCGATCTCATCCATCTCGTCGGGCTCGGGGAACACGGCCACGGTGGCAGCCGAGGTGTGGATCCGACCCTGTGACTCGGTCTCGGGGACCCGCTGCACGCGGTGAGCACCGGACTCGAACTTGAGCCGCGAGTACGCTCCGCGCCCGATCACTCGGGCCACGATCTCCTTGTAGCCCCCGTGCTCGCCCTCGCTGGCGTTGAGCACCTCCACCTTCCAGCCCCGGGTCTCCGCATACCGGGCATACATGCGGAACAGGTCTCCGGCGAACAACGCGGCTTCGTCACCTCCGGTTCCGGCGCGAATCTCCAGGAAGACATTGCGCTCGTCATTGGGATCCTGGGGCAGGAGTAGCCGCCGCAGGGCCCGTTCCTGCTCGCCCAGGCGCCGTTCCAGTGCCTCGACCTCTTCGCGCGCCATGGCGCGCACTTCCGGGTCGCGGTCCTCGGCCATCTCTCGTGCGGCCCGCAGCTCGTCGAGCGTGCGCTGGTAGGCGAGGAACTCGCCGACCACGGGTTCAAGCTGGGCGTATTCCCGGGACAGGGCACGGAAGCGCTGCTGGTCACCGATCACCTCGGGCTGGGCGAGGAGCCCAGCAATCTCCCGATGGCGCTCGGCCGCGTCCTGCAACTTTTGGTGTACGGAGGGATTCATGCGGGTCGAAAGCCGAGGGTCAATCGTCCTCGGGCAAGTTGAGCAGCGCGCGCGCCGCCTCGATGAGCTCGGTGCGGCCCTCGCGTCCGGCCACATGCAGGGCGTGCGTGGGGTCGTGGGTCAGGCGGTTGGTGAGTGTATGGGCCAGATAGCGCAGGGCATGTTCCGGCGACTTCTCGCCGCGCAGCATGTTCAGGGCGCGCCGCAGCGTCTCTTCACGAATAGATTCCGCGCGCCGGCGATAGTTCACGATGGTCCCGACCGCATCCTGCACCCGCACCCAGGCCATGAAATCCTCCACCCGGGCTTCGATGATCTCGTTGGCCTGTTCGGCGGCCTCGGAACGCGACCTGAGATTCTCGTCGATGACCTCCCTCAGGTCGTCCACCGTGTACAGATACACGTCGTCGAGGTCCCCCACCTCCTGCTCGATGTCGCGGGGTACGGCGATGTCCACCATGAAGACCGGCCGATGCCTGCGCCGCTTCAAGGCGCGCTCGACCATGCCCTTGCCCAGGATGGGCAGCGGACTGGCGGTCGAGGAGATGACGATGTCGGCCTGGGGCAGGACCTCCGGAATGGCGGACAGGGCGATGGCCTCGGCCTCGAACGCTTCGGCCAGGGCGGCGGCCCGCTGGACGGTGCGGTTGGCCACGATCATGCGCCGCACGCGATTGGCGCGCAGGTGACGGGCGGCCAGCTCGACGGTCTCCCCGGCGCCGATGAGCAGCACCGTGTGGGCGCTGAGGTCGCCAAAGATCTGGCGGGCCAGCGATACGGCGGCAAAGGCCACCGACACCGCGCTGCGTCCGATGGCGGTGTCGGTGCGCACCTGCTTGGCCACGGCGAAGGCATGCTGGAACAAACGTCCCAGGTGGCGGCCCAGCGTCCCCGCCTCACGGGCCGTGCGATAGGCCTCCTTGATCTGACCGAGGATCTGCGGTTCCCCGAGCACCATGGAGTCCAGCCCGCAGGCCACCCGCAGGGCATGCGCCACCGCCGAACGCTCCTGATAGCGGTACAGATAGGGCTCGATGTCCCGTGGTGAAACGTGGTGGAAACCGCCCAGCCACCGGAGCACGTCGTACTCGTCGTTGGCGCTGGTCAGTTCGCAATAGAGCTCGGTGCGATTGCAGGTGGAGAGGATGGCCGCCTCCTGCACGCCCGGCACCCGGATCAGTTCTCCCAGGGCGGTGGGCAACTGGTCGGGCCCGAACGCCAGGCGCTCCCGCATCTTTACCGGCGCCGTCGTGTGGTTGAGCCCCAGCGTGTAGATCATGTGCGGAGTCTTGGCGGCCTGCATCCAGTGCGCAACTCGGCGGATCGGAAGCGATCACAAATTATACAGAGGCTCCGATCGCGAAACGAAAATCGGGTATATTGCGCGTTGGATCAACCCTGGGGGCGATCGAGCGGATGGATGCAATGCGCAACGCGGGTGTGCGCCCGGGTGCCGCCTGTACGTCCACCTGGTTTGCCCGGGTGCTGGGTCTGGCGACGGCGTTGATCCTGGCTGCGGGGTGTACCCCGCCCGGCGTGCCCCGCAAGGCATCGGGATCCGATGTCGCGGTGCCCTCGCCCGCGGATCCGGAGGCTCAGGCCATGAGCGAGGTGCTCGCAGGCGAGATCGCCGGCCAGTCCGGGGATCTTGAGCAGGCCATGGTGCACTATCTGCGTGCCGCCGAACTCAGCGACGACCCCCAGCTGGCCGCCCGCGCCACGCGCATCGCCATGTTCGCCGGCAATCCCGGAGATGCGGCCGTGCGGGCGGCCCAACGCTGGCTGAAGCTGGACCCGGACAGCATCGAGGCCCATCAGACACTCGCGCTGCTCTACATCCGCAAGGGCGAGACGGACGCGGCGGTGGAGCATCTCGAGTCGGTGCTGCGACTGTACGAGGGCCGCAAGGGTCACGGCTATCTGGCCATCGCCGCCTCCCTGGCCAAAGAGAAAGAGAGCGGCAGCGCGCTGGAGGCCATGAGGCTGTTGGTGGAGCGTCACGCCGCGGACCCGGACGCATGGCAGGCGCTGGGCATCCTGGCGCTGGAAGCGGGCTCGCCCCGGCAGGCGCTCGAGGCCGCCAACCGGACCCTCGCGCTGGATCCGGATCGCACCGAGGCATTGGTATTGCGCGCCGATGCCTATCAGGCCCTGGGTGATCTGGATGCGGCCATCCGCGCCATGCGCCAGGCCGTGCAGGCGGCCCCTCAGGACTTCGACCGACGGCTGCGTCTGGGTCGGCTCCTCGTGCAGGCCGAGCGCTACGGCCAGGCGCGCAAGGTCTTTCAGGCACTGCTGAAGCTGCGTCCCAACGACGAGACCCTGCTCTATACCCTGGGATTGCTCAACCTCCAGGCCCGCGATCTGGCCCAGGCCCGCCGCTACTTCAAGCGACTCGCAGACGTCGGTGGGCAGCGGCGCCAGGAGGCGTGGTTCTACCTTGGGCAGATCGCCGAGGAGCAGGGCAAGGTGCACGAGGCCCTGCGCTGGTATCGGCGCATCGAGCCAGGCGAGTATTTCATCGAGGCGCGCGGACGTATGGCCGAGCTGTTGGCGCGCCAGGGCCGCCTCGATGAGGCACGCGCAGTGCTCGCGCGCGCACGCGAGCAGGTGAGCAGCACGGCCGAGGGTGTGCGCCTGTATCTGCTGGAGGGGCAGATCCTGCGCGATGCCAAGCGTTACGAAGAGGGCATGGCCCTCTACAACCGGGCACTCACCGAGTACCCGGGGAACGAAGATCTGCTCTACGCCCGCGCCATCATGGCCGAGCGGCTCGGTCGGATCGATTGGGCGGAGCGCGACTTCAAGGCCATCCTGGCGGCCGATCCGGACAATGCAGCAGCACTCAATGCACTCGGATACACGCTCGCCGACCACAACTTGCGCCTGGACGAGGCCCTGGAGTACATCCAGAAGGCCCTCCGACTGACACCCGACGATCCCACGGTGGTCGACAGCCTTGGCTGGGTCTATTACCGGATGGGCAAGCCCGAGGTGGCCGAGCGTTATCTGCGCAAGGCCTATGGCCTGCTGCAGGATCCAGAGATCGGCGGCCACCTGGTCGAGGTCCTCTGGAAGCTGGGCAAACGTCGGGAGGCTGGGAACATCCTGCGTGAACTGCTCCGTGCGCATCCGGACAACGATGCCCTCGAGGCGCTTCGCAGGCGCCTGTCGCTGTAGTCACGCGCATGGTCCAACCTGCAGTGCTCTTGTGGTTCCTTGCGGCAGGGGCCCTGTCGGCACTGTTGAGCGCCTGCGCGGTACCACCGGTGGTGGAGCGCGGCGCTCAGGAGCAGGCGTCATTGTGGGCGGCGCGTATCGGGCGCCTGCAGCACGTGACCCGCTGGAGAATGGAGGCCCGGGTGGCGGTGCGCCAGGGTGACGAGGGTTGGCAGGCCTCGCTGCACTGGGTCCAGCTGGGCAGTCGCACGCGCATCGAGTTGTTCGATCCAGTAGGGCGCAGGGTGGCGCGACTCGATGGCGACGCCTCCGGCGTACGTCTGGTGGCTCGCGGTCAGCCGGCGCGCTGGGCCCGCAGCCCCGAGGCCCTCATGCAGGCGGTGCTTGGCTGGAGCCTGCCGGTGGAGGGCATGCGCTGGTGGTTGCTGGGCGTTCCCGACCCTGCGTTGCCCGTGGCGGCGCTGGAGCTCGACGGCCAAGGGCGTGCCCGGCGTTTCTCCCAAGCGGGCTGGGAGCTGCGCTACAGGCAGTACGAGCGCTGGGACGGGGAGGACCTGCCGGTGCGGGCTGAGTTCAGCCAGGCCTCGCTGCGCGTGCGCGTGCTGGTCACGAGCTGGAGCCTGTCGTGAGCATGCGGCCGCCGTCTCCCGCCGCCGCACTCCCCGGCGTGTGCAGTAGGGGCTGGCCGGCGCCGGCCAAGCTCAATCTCTTCCTGCACATCACGGGCCGCCGACCCGATGGCTACCACGAACTCCAGACCATGTTCCAGCTCCTCGACTACGGCGACGAGTTGGATTTCACCCTGCGCGCCGACGGATGCATTCGACGTCTGGGATCGTGCAACCATGCACCGCCCGAGCAGGATCTGGTGGTGCGAGCTGCACGTCTGCTCCAGCAGACGGCTGGCACCACTCTGGGCGTCGATATTCGGCTGAACAAGCGGCTGCCGGCGGGCGGTGGGCTGGGCGGCGGCAGCTCGGATGCGGCCACCACGCTGGTGGCCCTCAACGCGCTGTGGGCCTGCGGGCTGGATGAGGCCGCACTCCAGTCGCTTGGTCTGCGGCTGGGAGCCGACGTGCCCGTGTTCATCACGGGACGCTCGGCTTGGGCCGAGGGCGTCGGTGAACGCCTGCAGCCGGTGGATCTCCCGACAGCCTGGTACGCCGTGGTCTGCCCCGATGCCCACTTGTCCACCGCGGCGCTGTTCCAGGATCCTCGATTGACACGTGACTGCGCGCGGATGACAATATCCAACTTTTTCGCAGGCGACCATGGAAACGTGTTCGAGCCCGTTGCCAGGCAACATGAACCGGCCGTGGACGAGGCGTTTCGGTGGTTGGGGCGACACGGCAGGGCGCGGCTGACAGGCAGCGGAGCATGTCTGTTCGCGTCCTTCAACAGCAGGGAGGCTGCCGTGGCTGCGCTGACCGGGCTTCCCGCTCGGTGGCACGGTTTCGTCGCCCGAGGGTTGAACCGCTCGCCGCTGCTCGACCGCCTGGCACGGCTGCGGTCCAAGGCGCCGGGTCGTGAGGCGTAGTCCTGCCGCGAGGCAGGTTCGAACGGTCCGGTCGTTGAGTCGTGATGGGGCGTCGCCAAGCGGTAAGGCACGGGGTTTTGATCCCCGCATTCGCAGGTTCGACGCGGGAGGCCAGGGAGGGCCGGAGCGCACCGCGCGCGGCGGCGCGCGGGCCCCG
>JALVEU010000364.1 GCA_027030565.1 Gammaproteobacteria bacterium
CACCGGTGCCGACGGGGTCCACGTGGGCCGGGAGGACCTGCACCCACAGGCCGCACGCCGTAGGCTCGGGGCCGAAGCGATCATCGGGGTGTCCTGCTACGACGACCTCGCCCGGGCTGTGGAGGCCGAACGCCACGGCGCGAGCTATGTAGCCTTCGGCAGTTTCTACGCCTCGCCCACCAAACCCCACGCCGTGCACGCGGATCTGGCGCTGTTGCAACGGGCACGGGCGCGCCTCGCCTGCCCCATCTGCGCCATCGGGGGCATCATGGTGCACAATGCCCATGCACTCATCGAAAGGGGTGCCGATCTGATCGCCGTGGTCAGCGCCGTATGGAAGGCGGCCGACCCGGAGGCCGCCGCGCGCGCCCTCTGCGCACGGTTCACGTCATCCCCGGGAAGCCGATAGAATCTGCCCGCCGTAGCTCTCGCACGCCATCCCAGGAGGACCGTCATGAGCCGTTCCCACGACCTGTTCGTCCGCGCCCAACACAGCATTCCGGGCGGCGTGAACTCTCCGGTACGCGCCTTCAAGGGCGTCGGGGGCGACCCAGTGTTCGTGGAACGCGCCGAGGGCGCCTACCTGTACGACGTGGACGGGAGACGCTACGTGGACTACGTGGGTTCCTGGGGGCCGATGATCCTGGGCCATGCCCATCCGGCGGTGGTGGAGGCGGTCCGCGAGGCCGCCGCCCGGGGCCTGAGCTACGGTGCCCCTACGGCGCTGGAGGTGGAGATGGCGGAAAAGGTCTGCTCCCTGGTGCCCTCGGTGGAAATGGTGCGCATGGTCAATTCCGGGACCGAGGCCACCATGAGCGCCATCCGCCTGGCCCGCGGATTCACCGGCCGCGACACCATCGTGAAGTTCGAGGGCTGCTACCACGGCCACGAGGACGCCCTCCTGGTCAAGGCCGGCTCCGGAGCCCTCACCCTGGGCGTCCCCAGCTCACCGGGGGTGCCGGCGGACCTGGCACGCCATACGCTGACGCTGCCCTACAACGACCTGGATGCGGTCCGCGACACCTTTGCCCGCATGGGAGACGAGATCGCGTGCATCATCGTGGAGCCGGTGGCCGGCAACATGAACTGTGTGCCCCCGGTGCCTGGGTTTCTGGAGGGGCTGCGCGAGGTCTGCGATGCCTCGGGGGCGCTGCTCGTCTTCGACGAGGTGATGACCGGATTCCGCGTGGCGTTGGGTGGGGCCCAGGCGCGCTACGGGGTGACCCCGGACCTGACCACGCTGGGCAAGGTGATCGGAGGGGGCATGCCAGTGGGGGCGTTCGGCGGGCGCAGGGACGTCATGGAACATTTGGCGCCCGTGGGCCCCGTGTATCAGGCCGGTACGCTCTCCGGCAACCCGCTGGCCATGACTGCGGGTCTCAAGACCCTGGAACTGATCTCGACCCCAGGCTTCTTCGACGAGCTGGAGGCACGCACCGCCCGGCTGGTGGACGGGGTGCTCGCCGCCGCGACCGATGCCGGCATCCCCATGACGGCCAACCGCGTGGGCGGCATGTTCGGCCTGTTCTTCACAGAGGCCTCGGAGGTGCGCAATTTCGAGCAGGTGACCGCCTGCGACCTGGACCGGTTCCGGCGCTTCTTCCACGGCATGCTCGATGGCGGGGTCTATCTGGCACCTTCCGCCTACGAGGCGGGCTTCGTCTCGGCCGTCCATGGCGACGCCGAGCTCACGCACACCGTGGAGACCGCGCGCCGAGTCCTCGCCCGTCTTTGACCCCTTCAATGGGCCCTGTGACGGACCTTGTAGACGGGGTTGCGCACGCGATACCCCTTCTCGTGCGCGATATAGCCCCCCGCGGCGGCCGCACCCGCGATCACGGCAGTGGTGCATCCGGAAAGTCCTGTTCCTCCCAGGATGAGCGCCGCTGCCAGTAGTACACGATTCCACATCGGGTCCTCTCCTGTCGATCGAAAAATCCCGTCTTCCGCGCTCCCTCGGCCCCCCTCGCGCCTGCTGTTTCCCCTGTTACGACCATGCATCGTCGTCGGGGTTTCGCCTAGGTGTCATGCGCGCTCCGGTTCCGCTACCGAACCCGCAGGCCACCCTGGCATGCCGGCGCACCTTCATCGATCGGCCGACCGAGAGGGTAGCACGCCTGCCCAAGGCTCCCGGCGTGCGCCCTCGATTTTCAGCGCAGGGAAACCGCATCCGCAGCCCCAAGGCCTCAGCCCGCGGACCGGAGAGATGCATTCAAGCTCGCCCTGGGATACGCTTGGTTCGGAGAATCCAGCCTGATCGAGTACAACCCCCATGGACGTGGAGATCGTCGCCACCCGCGGATGCCGCCACCGGCCCAACCTGGAACGCGAGCTCCGGGACCTCGGAGTTCCCTTTCGGGTCCTGTACGTGGAGGACCACCCGGAGCTCATCGAAAAGTATCGCATCCGCCATTCGCCCAACCTGATCGTCGACGGCAAGGTGGTGGCACGCGGCCAGCCCTGTGAAGCCACCCTGCGCAAGCTGCTCGGCCTCCCGCCGGAGGGCTGATTCGGCGCTGGCCCCGGTTGTCGCGGGCTATAATGCAGCTCCGTGAACGCTTCCTTTCGCCCGAATTTCGCGGCCTCTCATCACATCCGTGCTACGGCCCGGTGAGGCCCTTGTGGCAAGCTGGGTGCACAGTCTGCGCTCTGTGCGGCAATCCGCGGATTTCTTCAACCGGAAGCGCAGGTTATGATCTGATCCGCACGGGGCCGCGAGTCCGGATGCAACTGCATTACAGGAGGTAGACGACGCCGATGGCGACCACCGCTGAAGCCATGCGCCTCGGGGGACTGGCCGGTCGGCTGGTCCAAGAAGGTGTACTGAGCGAGGCCGAGGCCCTGGCGGCGCAGACGGAGGCGCAGCAGAAGAAGGTCCCGCTCGTGGCCCACCTCATCGCCTCGGGAAAGGCCTCGCCGCTGGAGATCGCCCGCGCCGGCGCCCTGGAGTTCGGCATCCCTTATTTCGATCTGGATGCCCTACAGCCAGACGCACTGCCGCGCGAGGCATTCAAGGAGAAGATCCTTCGTCAGCACCAGGTGCTGCCTATCTTCCGGCGCGGCAACCGGTTGTACGTGGCCGTGGTCGACCCGTTGAACCTGGCCGGCCTCGACGCACTGAAGTTCGCCACCGGCATGTTCACCGAGCCGGTGATCGTGGAGGAGAACAAGCTCGCCCGCCTGCTCGACGCCGCGCTGGAGGAGGAGGACGCGGCCTCTGTGATGGGCGACCTTTCCGACGCCGACCTGGAGAACATCGAGATCGGCGAGGAGGAGTCACAGCCCAACGTCGATGCCACAGGACCCGACGTGGACGAGACGCCCATCGTGCGGTTCGTCAACAAGGTCCTGCTCGATGCAGTGCGCAAGAAGGCCTCGGACATCCACTTCGAGCCCTATGAGAAGAAGTATCGCGTGCGGTTGCGCATCGACGGCGTGCTCCAGGAGGTGGCCTCGCCACCGGTGACCCTGGCACACCGGATCGCCGCACGCCTCAAGGTCATGTCACGACTCGACATCGCCGAGCGGCGCGTCCCCCAGGACGGGCGCATCAAGCTGCAGCTGTCCAAGAACCGCGCGGTGGACCTGCGTGTCAACACGCTGCCCACGCTGTTCGGCGAGAAGATCGTCCTGCGCATCCTCGACTCTTCGGCCCAACTCCTGAGCATCGACGCGCTCGGCTACGAAGAGGACCAGAAGCGGCTCTACCTGGAGGCCCTGGCCAAACCCTACGGCATGATCCTGGTGACCGGCCCCACGGGGAGCGGCAAGACGGTGTCGCTGTACACGGGCCTGAGCATCCTCAACACCACCGATCGCAACATCTCCACGGCCGAGGATCCTGCGGAGATCAACCTCCCTGGGATCAACCAGGTCAACGTGAACCCCAAGGTGGGCTTGACCTTCGCCGAGGCCCTGCGCGCCTTCCTGCGCCAAGACCCCGACGTGATCATGGTGGGTGAGATCCGCGATCTGGAGACGGCGGAGATCGCCATCAAGGCCGCCCAGACCGGCCACCTGGTGCTCTCCACACTGCACACCAATGATGCCCCGCAGACCCTGACGCGCCTGGTCAACATGGGCGTGCCCACCTACAATATCGCCTCCTCCGTGAGCCTGATCATCGCCCAGCGCCTGGCGCGTCGCCTCTGCCCCAATTGCAAGACACCGGCGGACGTCCCGGAGCAGGCGCTGATCGAGGAGGGCTTCACCGAGGAACTGCTCGAGAATGCCACGATCTACAAGGCCGTGGGCTGCGACCAGTGCACCAACGGCTACAAGGGGCGCACCGGCATCTACCAGGTCATGCCCGTCTCCGAGGAGATGGGACGGCTCATCATGTCGGGCGGCAACTCCATGCAGCTGGCCGAACAGGCCCGCAAGGAGGGCATCGCCGACCTGCGCGAGTCCGGGCTGAAGAAGGTCGCCGCCGGCATCACCAGCATCGAAGAAATCAACCGCGTAACCACCGACTGATCCGCGAGCGACATGGCCAACGCAACCACCGCTGACACTTACGTCTGGGAGGGCATCGACCGGCGCGGCAACCGCGTCAAAGGGGAATCCGCCGCCCAGAACGACGTGCTGCTCAAGGCGGAGCTGCGCCGTCAGGGCATCAATCCCACCAAGGTGCGCAAGAAACCCAAGCCCCTGTTCTCCCGGCGCAAGAAGATCACCGGCAAGGACCTGGCCTATTTCTCCCGCCAGCTCGCGACCATGATGCAGGCGGGCGTGCCGCTGGTGCAGGCGCTGGACATCATCGGGCGCGGCCACGAGAATCCGGCCATGCAGGAGATGGTGCTGGCGCTGAAGGCCGACGTGGAGAGCGGCACCAGTCTGTCCGACGCGCTGTCCAAATATCCGCAGCACTTCGACGAGCTGTTTCGCAATCTGGTTCGTGCCGGTGAACAGTCCGGCGCCCTGGACCAGCTGCTGGACAAGCTGGCCACCTACCGGGAAAAGACCGAGGCCCTCAAGGGCAAGATCAAGAAGGCCCTGTTCTATCCGGCCGCCGTGGTGGTGGTCGCCTTCGTGGTCAGTGCCATCCTGCTGATCTTCGTGGTGCCCCAGTTCCAGGAACTGTTCCGGGGCTTCGGCGCCGACCTGCCGGCCTTCACCCTGTTCGTGATCCACCTCTCAGAGATCTTTCAACAGTGGTGGTGGGCGATCTTCGGGGGCATCATCCTGGTCATCTTCGGCATCATCGACGCCAACAAACGATTCCCCGCGGTGCATCGCACCATCGACCGCCTGGCGCTGCGGATCCCAGTGGTCGGCGAGATCCTGCGCAAGTCGGCCATCGCCCGTTTCGCCCGTACCCTGTCGACCATGTTCGCCGCCGGCGTTCCCCTGGTGGAAGCCATGGAGTCGGTGGCCGGGGCCACCGGCAACGAGCTCTACAAGGAGGCCACATTACGCATGCGCGACGACGTGGCCACCGGCACCCAGCTCCAGCTCACCATGCGCCAGACCGGGCTCTTCCCCCACGTGGTGGTCCAGATGGTGGCCATCGGCGAGGAATCGGGCTCGCTTGACGAAATGTTGGCCAAAGTGGCCGATTTCTACGAGGAGGAGGTGGACAACATGGTGGATGCCCTGAGCAGCCTCCTCGAGCCCCTGATCATGGCCATCCTGGGCATCGTGGTGGGCAGCCTCGTCATCGCCATGTACCTGCCCATCTTCAAGCTCGGCGCCGTCGTCTGACGCGCGCAGGGCGGCTACACCCCCAGGCCCATGAACGACCTGAGTAGCACGCTCGCGGCACGCCCGGCGCTGGGCTATGCCACGGTGGTGGTACTGGGATTGGCGATCGGCAGCTTCCTCAACGTGGTGATCCACCGCGTACCCGAGATGCTCCGGCGTCGCTGGTTCAGCGAATGCAGTGCACTCATGGCCGAATCGCAGCCGGAACCAGATCAGGCGGAGCGTTACGACCTGCTGCACCCGCCCTCCACCTGCCCGCACTGCGGCCACCGGATCCGGCCCTGGGAGAACATCCCACTGCTGAGCTTCGCGCTGTTGCGCGGACGCTGCAGCGCCTGCAGGCGCCGCATCTCGCTGCGCTATCCCGCAGTCGAAGCGCTCACCGCGCTCCTCTCGCTGGTGGTCCTCTGGCGGTTGGGCTGGAGCCCCCAGATGCTCGCCGGCCTGGTGCTCACGTGGACACTGGTGGTCCTGAGCTTCATCGACCTGGACACCCAGCTGCTGCCGGACGCCATCACCCTGCCCTTGTTGTGGGCCGGCCTGCTCGTCAATCTCAGGGGGCTCTACGTTCCATTGGAGGACGCCGTCATCGGCGCCGCAGCCGGCTACCTGATCCTATGGAGCGTATACCAGCTGTTCCGACTGGCCACTGGCAAGGAAGGCATGGGGTTCGGCGATTTCAAGCTGCTGGCAGCCCTGGGTGCGTGGCTCGGCTGGCAGGCGCTGCCGGTGATCATCGTACTGTCGGCCGGTGTGGGCGCACTCAGTGGCATCCTCCTGATGCTGATCGGGCGGCTGCAGCGCACCCACCCCATTCCCTATGGGCCCTTCCTGGCCGCAGCAGGTTGGCTGGCACTGCTCTGGGGGCCGGAACTCACACGCGCCTGGCTGGGGATGGTGCGGTGACCCTGCGGGTGGGCCTCACCGGCGGTATCGGCTGCGGCAAGAGTGCCGCGGCAGAGGCGTTCCGCGCACTCGGTGTGCCGGTGGTCGATGCCGACGAGATCGCGCACCGGCTCACGGCACCGGATGGACCGCTGGTCCCGGCGATCGTGGCCGCGTTTGGACCGCGGGTGCTGGCGGCGGAGGGGACGCTCGACCGCCGCCGCCTGCGCGAGCTGGTGTTCGCTGATCCGGCCGCCCGGCAACGTCTCGAATCCATCGTCCACCCGGCCGTGCGGGCCGAGATCGCCCGGTGGGTGGCCACAC
>JALVEU010000365.1 GCA_027030565.1 Gammaproteobacteria bacterium
GTGAACCCGCGTGGCGCCCAAATGCGTGGCCAGCAGGCGCTCCATGGCCGTGCGGGTGATCCCGGGATTGCGAAAGGGATCGAGCAGGCAGTGCTCCGAGACCAACAAGGTACCGCGCCCGTCCGTGTCGATGGCGCCGCCTTCGAGCACCACGGGTACGCGTCGTACCGGCAGGCCGCCGAAGGCACCCTGCGCCGCGACCGTGGTCGTGATGCGGTCGTCCTGCGCGGCCGGAAACTTGCCGCCCCAGCCATCGAAGCGGAAATCCACCAGCTCCAGACCGTGTGCCGTGCGCACCGAGAGGGGCCCGAAATCGCGGGCCCAGGTGTCGTCGCTGGGCGCCAGGGCCCAGCGCACGCGCGCGGGCGGGATGCCGGCACCGAGGCAGCGTGCTTCCACCTCGGCCTGGTGCTCGGCATCCCGGCACACGACCACGAGCTCCTCGAATTGAGACACAGCCGCTACCAGCTCCAGATAAGCATGTTCCACGCTAGGGAGCCGTGCCGCCCAGTCCGTATGGGCGTGCGGCCAGACGAGCATGAGGGCGCGTTGCGGCTCCCATTCGGCGACCAGTCGGCGCATGGGCGAGAAGGCGGAGGTACGGGGCCGGTGACGGGGCGGGAATTGTAACCGAGTCTGGGTTCCGAGCGGGCGCCTCGACGCCCCGAGCGCTCCAATGCCGCTCGATCCCATGGACCGGCCGCTGGCACGGGAGACCCGAGACACCCGCGGCGGGATCCGTACAGTGACGCCAGCGAATCTACGACGACGGGGGACCATGGCGGTATTGGGCAAAGCGATGGGACTGTGCGGCGTCCTGCTGTCGGCGGCAGCGGGCGCGGCCTGTGCGGCGGATTCGGCATCGCCTGAGCAGCCGAGGCTCGTGCTCGAGGACTTCGAGAAGCCGACGCTGGTGAATCGTCTCGGTGGTCAGGGTCAGGCATGGGGCAAGTACGGCGGGTCGGCCCACGTGGAGATCGTCCCCCAGGCCCTGCCGGGCCTGTTCTCGCGCCCGCGGAACAACGTGCTGCATCTCTCCTACGAACTCCCGGAAGGCACCCGGGCCCGAGCGGGCTTCCGGATGTCCTTGCAAGGCCTGGACGCCCGGCAGTACGACCACGTGGAGCTGTGGATCCGCGGAGATCCCGCGCGTGGTTTCGCCCGTGCGGTGCGGATCGGGTTCCTGCGTCCCGACGAGAAGGCCCCCGGCATGCAGGAGCGCGGCAGCTTCGTCGTGAGTGGGATCGACAAGGACTGGCAACACGTGCGGGTCCCGCTGAACAAGATGAACGGCATCGCCCGCTGGGACCAGCTGGATGCCTTCGTGATCGAGGAACAGGCGCGCAGGGCGGGCAAGCCCAAAGGGGCCTTTTTCGCCGACGACATCGCCCTGGTCAGGACCGGTGAGCCGGGCCCTTCGGCGCAGGACCCCGTGCCACAGCCGCGCAAGGCGGCACTGAAGCGCAGCCTGGGGCCCGAAGGGCTCCGTGCACGGATTCGGGTCCGCTTCGACGTGCGGCCGGGCTCAGGCCCCGATCCCGCGACGCTGCTGCGCCTGGACGACCGGGGGCTGCTGCGTCGCCTCGCGCAGGACACCTGGAAGGGGCTCCTGGCCATGAGCGATCGGGAGA
>JALVEU010000366.1 GCA_027030565.1 Gammaproteobacteria bacterium
CAGGACCGCCTCGGCCTTGTCGGGACCATCGATGTCGCCGTTGGCCACCACGGGGATCGACACCGCCTGGCGTACCGCCCGGATCGTGTCGTACTCGGCCGCACCGCGGAATGCACAGCGCCGCGTCCGTCCGTGCACCGTGAGCATCTGCACCCCACAGGATTCGGCGAGCCGGGCCACGCGCACCGCATTGCGGTGCAGCGGATCCGTGCCGGTGCGCATCTTCAGCGTCACCGGCACCTCCACGGCAGCGACCACCGCCTCCAGGATGCGGCCCACCAAGGCTTCGTCGGCGAGCAGTGCCGAGCCGGCCTCAGCCCGGCACACCTTGCGCGCCGGACAGCCCATGTTGATGTCCACGACCTGGGCGCCGCGCTGCACGCAGGCCTGGGCCGCGGCCGCCAGCGTGTGGGGCTCGGCGCCGGCGATCTGCACGATGCGTGGTTCCGGTTCCATGTCGAGCGCGAGCCGGGTCGCCGACTTGGCCGTGCCCCACAGCCGCTGTTGGGCGGTGAGCATCTCGGAGACCGCCAGGGCTGCACCCAGCCTGCGGCACAGCGTCCGGAAGGGGACGTCGGTGTAGCCGGCCATGGGTGCGAGCAACACGCGCCCGCCGACGGATATGGGCCCGATACGCATGGATTGGGGACGATACGTGCGTAGGAATGCGTACGCTACAAAAAGTCGAAGCGATATGCCAGAGGGGCGATCCCTGGATCGGCGAGGTCGAGCCGGATCTCGGCCCGTGCCCCCGGCGCGAGCACGCAGGGAGAAGGCGGGGTGACGAGGTACTCACCGGGCGCGAAGCGTCGGCGGGCGACGACGCTGCCCTGGGTGTCCAGGAACGAGAGTTCCAAGCGTGGACAGGGCTGGGGGAAGGGCGCGGTGTTGCGCAGCACGGCCGAGACCCGTAACGCCTCCCCGGTCTCTGGATGCGGGCCCACCCGGTGGCTCTCCAGCACGAGCTGGTCTGGGGCGCGCACCGGGCCGAGCTCGCAGCCGAGCTGTTGGCACCAGGCGGCCACACGCGCACCGATCACCGGATCCTGCAGGAGCCGCTCGCGATCGAACCAGACGATCTGGGCGAGCAGTGCGAGCGCCAGGAGCAGCGTGGCCAGCCGCAGGACGGTTCCGCCCGTCCGGCGAGGCGGTTTGAACAGGTCTGTTTCGGCCTGAGCATCGGCGCCCTCAGCGGGGCGTTCCTGTACGGGGGCCGTGGAAGGGACATCCAGGGCGTCGTGCAGGATGGGGGGAATCGTGTTGGGGTGGTCGGCGTGGAAGACCGCCGCACAGCGGCCGCAACGCACCCAGCCCCCGGCGGTCTCCAGCTGCTCCGAGCCCACCCGGAAGCGCGTCCCGCACTGGGGGCATCGGGTGGTCCGCGGGGTCATGAGCGGCGTGCCTCCAGGAGGACCCAGTCGTCCAGCGTCCGCTCGGCCACGAACCGGAAGGCCGGCGTGTAGCGCATGCGGACCGCCTCGGCCTGGTCACGCAGCAGGCCCGAGAGCACCAGGGTACCGCCAGGCGCCACCAGCGCGGTCAGCGTGGGCTGCAATGCCAGGAGGGGCCCCTGGAGGATGTTGGCGAGCACCAGGGATACGGACGTCCCATCGAGTGCATCGGG
>JALVEU010000367.1 GCA_027030565.1 Gammaproteobacteria bacterium
TGCCTTTGTTCGCCCCGAACAGATCCTCCTCGTCCAGCGCCTGACCCAGCTCCTGCTCCACCTGGTCCGGGTCCTCGCCGGCCTCCAGGCGGCTGACGGCCTCTTCCACGGTCGGCGTCATGGGCAGTCCCGCCTCCCGGTAGAGCAGGCGCATGGCCTGCGCTGCCTGGCGGGGGTCGTCCTCGTCCAGCCCCTCCATCCGTTCCTCCAGACTCGCCATGGCTCGCATGAGGCGCTGCTCGTCGACACCCGCCAACGGATCCTCCGCCTGGGCATCCTCCTCGCGCAAACCGCGGTTGATGGAGAAGGGTGACAACCTTCGTTCCAACGCTGGTCGACCACAGTCTGGATTGGGGCAGGCCGGGATCTTCTCGGTGTTCACGCGGCTGGACCAGAACTGATAAATCGTATGGCAGTCCTCGCAGTAGAACTCGTAGATCGGCATGCGAACCCCCAGTTGTCGTTCCCGTCCAGTGAAAAAACTGCAGATGCGATCAGGCCTACCCACCCGGCACCCCGTCTCTGCTATGCTTCGCGGCCCGCGCCGAGGCAGCTCTGCGAGCCATGAACCCCTACGTGAACATCGCCACCCAGGCCGCGCGTGACGCCGGCCGCATCATCCTGCGCTACAGCAATCGGCTGGACGCCATCGCCGTGGAGAGCAAGGCACGCAACGACTTCGTCTCCGAGGTGGATCGCGCTGCGGAACAAACCATCATCCAGCGCATCCGCCGTGCCTATCCCCGGCACGCCATTCTCGCGGAGGAGAGCGGGCACCGGGGCGGGGGTGAGTTCGAGTGGATCATCGATCCCCTAGACGGTACCACCAACTACCTGCACGGCATCCCCCACTATGCGGTCTCCATCGCCCTGCGCCATCGGGGCGAACTCAAGATGGGGGTGATCTACGATCCGTTCAAGGAAGAGCTGTTCTGCGCCGCGCGCGGCGAGGGGGCGACGCTCAACAACCGCAGGATCCGCGTGAGCCGGCGCCGCTCGCTGTCCGGTGCGCTGCTGGGCACCGGAATCCCCTTTCGTCCCAACCAGAACCTCGACCTGTACCTGGAGACCCTCAAGGCCCTGATTCCCGACACCGCCGGCGTCCGGCGGGCCGGATCCGCCGCCCTGGATCTGGCCTACGTGGCGGCGGGCCGCTTCGACGGATTCTGGGAATTCAAGCTGCATCCCTGGGACATGGCCGCCGGTGTGGTGTTGATCCGCGAGGCCGGGGGACTGGTGGGTGACCTCCAAGGGGGTCAGAACTTCCTGAAGACCGGTGACATCCTCGCTGCCCCGCCCAGGATCTTCCAGCAGATGGTGGGCATCCTCAAACCACTGCTCCAGCGGCCCGCGGAAGGGCCGCGGTAGCACGCAGGCCCCTGGAGGGAAGGTTTCTCTGCTGCGCCTGACGGCTCAAGGCCGGCCGTCGGCCTCGGCACCTTCCTTCTTCGGGGGCAGCAAGTCCTTGCGACTGACGCCCAGCATCACGGCAGCCGTGCTCGCCACGTAGATGGAGGAGTAGGTGCCCACCACGACGCCCACGATCAGCGCCAGCGCGAAGCTGTGGATCACCTCGCCGCCAAACATGGCCAAAGCGGCGAGCACCAGCAGGGTCGTGAACGAGGTGATGATCGTCCGTGACAGAGTCTGATTGATGGAGGCATTGACGATCTCCACCGTGGTGCCTTTGCGCATCCGGCGGAAGTTCTCCCGGATGCGATCGTAGACCACGATGGTGTCGTTCAGCGAATAGCCGATGACCGCGAGCACCGCGGCGAGTACGCTCAGATCGAAGGGAATGCGCGTGACCGAGAAGAAGCCCACGGTGATGAGCACGTCGTGCACCAGGGCGATGATCGCACCGAAGGCGAAGCGGTATTCAAAGCGCAGCGCCACGTAGATGAGGATGCCGATCAGGGCATAGACGACGGCCAGTCCACCGTCCTCGCGCAGCTCCTCGCCCACCTGGGGACCCACGAACTCCACCCGCCGCACCTCGATCCGATCCTCGGTGTGGCTGCGCAGCAGGCGCACCACCTCGTCACTCAGCTCCGCCGAACTACGTCCCTCTACGGGTTGCAGCTGGATGAGCACCTCGTGCACCGTGCCGAAGTGCTGCACCACGAAACGCTCGTAGCCCGCCGACTCCAAGACCTTGCGGACCTCGTCCAGGTCTGCCGGCTCGTCGTAGTGCAGCTCGATGAGGGTGCCCCCCGTGAAATCGATGCCCAACTCCAGGCCCTGAAACGCCAGCGAGCCGATCGAGATCAGGATGAGCGTCAGCGAGAAGGCCAGGGCCAGCTTGCGCTTGCCCATGAAATCGAAGTGTGGGGATTGCCAGAACAGGCGCATGAGGCTTCCTCGTCAGATGGCCAGCCGCGGTCTGCGCTGTCGCCCGTAAATCAGGTTGATCACGGCGCGGGTGCCGACGATGGCCGTGAACATGGACGCGACGATGCCGATGGACAGGGTGACGGCAAAGCCCTTGATGGGCCCGGTCCCGAAGCCGAACAGCACCAGGGCGGCGATGAGGGTGGTGATGTTGGCGTCGGCGATGGTCGAGAACGCCTTGGCGTAGCCGGCCTGGATGGCCGCCTGCGGGGAGTTCCCGGCCCTCAGCTCCTCGCGGATGCGCTCGAAGATCAACACGTTGGCATCCACCGCCATGCCCACCGTGAGCACGATACCGGCGATGCCGGGCAGGGTCAGCGTCGCCCCGATCATGGACATGATGGCGACGATCAACAGCAGGTTGGCGAACAGGGCCAGATCGGCCACCAGCCCGAACACGCGGTAGTACAGGGCCATGAACACCACCACCAGGAGGAATCCGATCACCACGGACCGGAAGCCCTGCTCGATGTTCTGCTGGCCCAGACTCGGGCCCACGGTGCGTTCCTCGACGATCTGCATGGGGGCGGCCAGCGCGCCGGCGCGCAGCAGCAGGGCGAGGTTGCGTGCCTCGCGGGTGGAGTCCAGCCCGGTGATCTGGAACCGCTTGCTGAGCTGCTCACGGATGCGCGCCACGTTGATGACCTCTTCCTTGCGGCGCACCTTGCGAACGGGCTTGCCGTCGACCGTCTCGGTCTCGACCTTGTCCTCGATGAACACCACGCCCATGAGCTTGCCCACGTTCTCCCCGGAGACCTTGGCCATGCGCCGTGCACCCTTGGCATCCAGGGTGATGTACACCGCCGGCGTCCCGCTCTGGCTGTCGATCCCCGAGGCGGCGTCCACGATGCGGTCGCCGGTGATGATCACTTCGCGCTTGAGCAGGATGGGATTGCCTTCGCGGTCGAAGTACAGCCGAGAACCCACCGGGACCTTGCCCGTCTCGCGGGCCAGGAACGGATCGTGCTCCTCGTCCACCAGGCGGAACTCCAGCGTCGCAGTGGCACCGAGGATCTCCTTGGCCCGGGCGGTGTCCTGGACACCGGGAAGCTGCACCACCACGCGGTTCTCGCCTTGTTGCTGGATCACCGGCTCGGCCACGCCCAGCTCGTTGACCCGTTTGCGCAGCGTGGTGAGGTTCTGGTGCAGGGCGAACTTCTTGAGCTCCCGCTCGGCCTGCTCGGTGAGCCGCGCCTTGAGCACCCAGGCCTCACCCTCCTGGACCAGGTCGAACTGGAGCTCGTCCCGATACTGGTCCTCCAGCAGCTCCAGGGCCTGCCGGGCGGTCTGCTCGTCCTTGAACTTGACGGTCACCTCGCGCTTGCCCGCGCGCACGCCCAGGTAACGGATCTTGGCGTTGCGCAGTTCGGTGCGAAACTCGCTTTCGTAGCGGTTCATGGCCTGACGCACCGCCGTGTCCATGTCCACCTCCAGGAGGAAGTAGACCCCACCCCGCAGATCCAACCCCAGGTTCATGGGCTTGGCATTGATGGCTTGCAGCCACTGGGGTGTTGCGGGCGCCAGGTTCAGGGCCACGATGTAACCCCGCCCCAACTCGGACTTGATCAGATCGGCGGCCTTGAGCTGGTCTTCCGTGCTGGTGAGCCGGATGAGCAGCTTTTCGGGTCCCTGTTCCACCCCCTTCACGTGCAGCCCCTTGTCCTCCAGGAGCTTGCGCAGCCGCTCGCCGAGCCCCGGTTCCAGCGTGCCGCCCTCGTGGCTGACCTGTACGGCGGGATCCTCGGGATAGAGATTCGGCGCCGCATAGAGCGCTGCCACGACGATCACCAAGAGGACGAGGAGATTCTTCCAGAGGGGGTAGCGGTTCATGGCGTGTGCGTCGTGGCGCTCAGACCTTGGCCTTGAGGGAACCCTTGGGCAGCACCGAGGCGATGGCCCCCTTTTGCACTTTCACCACCACTCCGTCGGCGACCTCCACGTCCACGAAGCTCTCTCCGATCTCCCGGACCTTACCGGCCAGACCGCCGTTGGTGACCACTTCGTCGCCCTTCTTCAGGGCCTCGAGCATCTGTTTGTGCTCCTTGGCGCGCTTGGACTGGGGACGAATGATCATGAAGTACATGATCAGGAAGAACACCCCGATCATGATGAAGAAGTCCAGTCCCGCCCCCCCTGGCGGTTGCCCGCCCGCCTGCGCGGCCGCCTCGGAAATGAAAAGACTCATGGAACGACTCCGGAAGCCGGAAAAAATGGCGCCGTATTATGCCATAGAGTCCGGACCCTCGGCCTGCAGCGCGTGGAACTCCGAGACGAAGGTCTCCAGCCGCCCCTGCTCGATGGCCGTGCGCAGCGCCCGCATCAACTCCTGGTAATAGTGGAGGTTGTGGATGGTGTTCAGCACGGCGCCCAGGATCTCCTTGCAACGGTCCAAATGGCGCAGATAGGCGCGGGTGAAGTTACGGCAGGTATAGCATCGGCACTGCGGATCCACCGGACGCAGATCGGTGGCATAACGACTGTTGCGCAAGCGTAACAGCCCTCTGCGCGTATAGAGGAACCCCGTGCGTGCGTTACGCGTGGGAATCACGCAGTCGAACAGGTCGATGCCACGGCGTACCGCCTCGACGATGTCCGCAGGCTTACCCACGCCCATCAGATAACGCGGACGATCGGCTGGCAGGTGGGGCTCCAGGGTCTCCAGCACCGCATGGCGCTCGGAGACCGGCTCGCCCACGGAGAGCCCGCCCACGGCATACCCGTCGAACCCGATCTGCATGAGCCCCCGCAGCGACGCCAGGCGAAGCGCCGGGTACATCCCGCCCTGCACGATCCCGAACAACGCGGCCGAACCCTCATGGGCCCGTCTGCTGCGTTCGGCCCAGCGCAACGAGAGCTCCATGGAGGCCCGGGCCTCGGCCTCGCTGGCCGGATAGGGCGTACACTCGTCGAAGGCCATCACCACGTCCGAGCCCAAGGCGCGCTGCACCGCCATGGAACGCTCCGGATCGAGAAACACCTCGGCCCCGTCCACCGGGGAACGGAACCACACGCCCGCTTCGGTGACGCGGCGCAGACGCGCCAGGCTCCAGACCTGAAAGCCCCCGGAGTCGGTGAGGATGGGCCCCTGCCAGGCCATGAAGGCGTGCAGCCCTCCGTGGGCCGCCACGATCTCGGGCCCTGGGCGCAGCATGAGGTGAAAGGTGTTGCCCAGAATCATCTGCGCGCCGGTCTCCCACAGCCGGTCGGGCGTCATGGCCTTCACCGTGCCCTGAGTGCCCACCGGCATGAAGGCCGGGGTCTCCACGGCACCACGGGCGAACACCAGTCGGGCGCGACGCGCCGCCCCGTCGGTCGCAAGCCGCTCAAACCGCATTCCCGTCCTCCACGGTATGGATGAACATGGCATCCCCGTAGCTGTAGAACCGGTAGCCGTGTGCCACCGCGTGGCGGTAGGCGCGCATCACCGGCCCGTAACCGCCAAAGGCACAGACCAGCATGAGCAGGGTGGACTCGGGCAGGTGAAAGTTGGTGAGCAGGGCATCCACCACGAGAAAGCGAAAGCCCGGGGTAATGAACAGACGCGTTTCGCCCGTGTAGGGCCTCAGATCGCCACCTGCCGCGGCGGTCTCCAGGGCACGCACCACCGTGGTGCCCACGGCCACGACCCGCCCCCCACGCGCCCTGCACCGCTCGATGGCCGTACAGACCTCGGAACCCACATGGAGCCACTCGGGGTGCATCCGATGTGCCTCGATGTGCTCGGCACGCACCGGTTGAAACGTCCCGGCACCCACATGCAGTGTGACGTACGCCACCTCCACGCCGCGCGCCCGGATCCTACGCAATACATCCCGGTCGAAGTGCAACCCCGCCGTGGGTGCCGCCACCGCGCCCGGCACCCGTGCATACACGGTCTGATACCGTTCCCGGTCTTCCGGGCTATCCGGCCTGCGCACATAGGGCGGCAGCGGCACGTGGCCCATCCGATCCAGCACCGCGGCCGCGGAACGACCGGAGGGGAAGGCGATCTCGAACAGAGTCCCCTCCCTGCCCAGCACCCTCAGTCGGCTGCCGTCCTCGAGTACCAGGGCCGTACCGGGCCTGGGCGCCCTGCTCGCGCGCACGTGGGCGAGCACACGGTCCGGTGCCAGGATCCGCTCCACCAGCAGTTCCGCGGCGCCTCCGGTCTCCTTGCGTGCATACAGGCGCGCCCGGATGACTCGGGTGTCGTTGAGCACCAGGAGGTCCCCCGGGCGCAACAACTGCGGCAGATCCCGGAAACGCCGGTCGACCACTCGGCCGGCGGGGCGCTGCAGCTCCAGCAGTCGACTCGCCCCGCGCTCGGGCAAGGGCCGCTGGGCGATGCGCTCCGGTGGGAGCTCGTAGTGGAAGTCCTGCCGTCGCATGGCGCGAGATGGTACACCGGCGGCCCGGTATACGCCCGTGGCGGATCGGCGCCGCTTGCAGCCCCCGGGGGATCGGCTAAACTGGATCCGGCACGCCGGGGTGGCGAAACTGGTAGACGCGCCAGACTCAAAATCTGGTGGTGGCGACACCGTGCCGGTTCGAGTCCGGCCCCCGGTACCACCTCATGCCTGGCGGATGGGCTCAGCCCGCCAGGCGACCGAAGATGCGAAACCCCGCCACGTAGGTGCCCACCGCCGAGCCCAACGTGCTCAGCAGGAAGACCAGCAGGGTGCGGGCCACGCGGTTGTGCCGCCACCCGGACAGGCGGGTGGTGTCTTCGCGCAGGCGCCGGAAATCCTCCACCCGGGGCCTGCGCAGCCACACCTCCACCGCGGCCGTGACCATGCCTGCCCCGATGGTGGGGTTGAGAGAGGTGATCGGCGCGGCGACGAATGCAGTGACCACGGTCAGGGGATGGGCGCCGGCGACCAGGGCCCCCAGCGCCGACAGCGTGCCATTGATGAGCACCCAGTCCGAGACCATGGCCCAGCCGATCTCCGGGCTCCGGGCCCAGCCGGCGGCGAAACCGGCCAGGATCACCGCCACCACGACCCACGGAATCCAGCGGACCCAGCGGGCCGGGGCCGGCGTCCGATCCAGCCGTCGGATCACCGCCTCGGGGTCCTCGACACCACGCCGCAGATGCTCGGCGATGCCCTTGAGATGCCCTGCCCCCACCACCGCCAGCACCTCCGCGCCCGGGTGCTGACGCAGCACCTGCTCCAGACGTGCAGCCATGTAGAGATCACGTTCGGCGATGAGCGGCTCGTAGAGGTCGCGCGACTGATCGGCGAACTGGGCAAAGGTGGTCTCCAGGATGTCGCCCTCCTTGAGCCGCTCGATCTCCTCCTCGCTCACCTCCTCTTGCGAGACCAGGCTGGCCAGCAGGCCGGAGAGCAGAAGCAGGCGCCGCCACCAGGGGACGTTGCGATACACCCGCTTGAGGGTCACGCCCACTTCGCGATCGATGAGTTCCACAGGCAGGCCACGGGCCTCGGCCTCCTCCACGGCCAGGCGCAGCTCCTCGCCCGGACGAATGCCGAACTGGTCGGCCAGCCGCTGCTGATAGGCACCGAGCGCCAGGCTCGCGGCCACCATGGCCGCCTTGCCCTGGCGGATCACCTGGAACAGGTCCAGCTTGGCCAGCGCATCCGGATGCGTCACGGCCTGATAGCGGCTGGGGCAGAGTTCCACGGCGACCACGTCGAACCGGCCCGAGTCGATCAACCTGCGCACCTGCTCGGCACTGGCACGCGAGACATGGGCGGTGCCGACGAGCGTGACGGACCCGCTGTCGCGCTCGATCCGCGCCACGGGGCCCGCATCCGACGAGCGGTCCGGGCTCATCGATAGGCGGTGTACTTCAGGGCGCTGCCACGCACGCGCTCGGCCGGATATTTCTCGGCATTGCGCACCATCTTCTCCTGCGCGGCGGCAACGAGATCCACGTCCAGGGTGTCGGCCAGTCGGATGAGATACAGCAGCACGTCGGCGAGCTCCTCGCGTACGGCGGCCCGTGTGGGTGCATCGAGCGCCGCCGACTCCTCAGGCGTGAGCCACTGGAAGTGCTCGGCCAACTCGGCCGCCTCCACCATCATGGCCATGCACAGATTCTTGGGATTCTGGAACGGCTCCCACTCCCGCTCGCGCACGAAACCTCGCAGCGCCTCGCGCAACGTCTCCAGTGCGTCCCCGCGCTGCGATGTCCCTCCGTTGGCCTGCTGGTGGCGTCGTTCGTCACTCACCCGAAGCCTCCCGTTCTCCCTCTGCGTCGCTGCCGATCCGGGCCACCACCGGGGCACCCTGCAGTCGCTCGGCGAGCGCCTTGAGTGTGATGCCCGCCACGGCCCGATGGGCCCCATTGCACCATGCCTCCATCACCTCGTCCACCGGCCCGGTGGCCCGGCGGGCGCCCCCCGGCAACAGGACGCGCTCGCCGGCGCTGCGCACCGCCTCCATGACCTGGGCCACCTCCACGCGCTCGGGGGGACGCGCCGGCACGTAGCCAGGGGGATCCTCCCCAGTCTGCAGGATCAGCCCCGCCTCGCGCAGCAGCTCCAGCAGGTGGTCCACGGCCGGTCCGGGTAAGCCCAGGGTCTCGGACAGCCCACGCAGCGTGGGGGCCGGCTCGCCGCGCTCGAAACGCGCCGCCACGTGCACCATCAGGCCCAGGGCGAAGCGCTCCTGCATGCGCAGGCTGAGGGCGCTCTCGTGGCTGGGGGCGGAGAGGTACTCGGGATGCTGTTGATAGAAGGCCACGCTCGCGCCCACCAGCACGATGAGCCAACTCAGATACACCCAGATCATGAACAGGAGCACGATGGCGAAGCCGGAATAGATGGCCGTGTACTTGGCCGATTCCACCACGAACAGGGTGAACAGCTTGCCGGTGGCCACCCACAGCACCCCCGCCACCACGCCGCCGGTCACGGCGGCCCCGGTGCGCACATGGGTGTTGGGGATCAGGAGATAGGTGAGCGCGAACGCCGCGCCGATGAGCAGATACGGAATCAGGGCGCCGACCGCGTGCAGCAGGCTGCCGAGCGGCTCCATCGCGGCCACCGTCTGCACCCAGGGGCTCCGGGCCAGCGAGGCGGCCACGCCCACCGCGGCGAACATGAGCACGGGTCCGAGCAGGATCACCGTGAGGTAGTTGCTGAGTCGGGTGGTGAACGCGCGCGGGCGGGTCACCCGCCAGGTGTAATTGAAGGCCTCCTCCGTTTTCTGGATCATCGTCACCACGGTGTAGAGCAGCACCACCAGACCCACAGATCCGAGTACGCCCACCTTGATGTTGTCCACGAAGCCGATGATCTGGCGCGTGAACTCGACGCCCTGTGCCCCCAGGGGCGCCATCAGGCGCAGCAACAGGGGCTCGATCTGGTTGTGCACGCCGAAGGCCTTGAGCACCGAGAAACTCACCGCCAGCAGGGGCACGAGAGAGAGCAGGGTGGTATAGACCAGGCTCATCGCCCGCAGCGTGAGCTGGCCGTCGGAGAGATCCCGTAACAGCGCCGCCAACATCCGCGCCGCCCACAGCAGCGCCGCCTGCCAGCGGGGCAGCCCGGAGAGATCCGCCCGCCAGAGCGACTCGATGCGCTGCTGCCAGGGACGGGGAAGGAAATGCATCCTCAGCCTCCGAATCGCGGGATGGCAGAGATCCGTTTCACTTGCGGCGCCACCGGCCTTTGTCGTCCTGGTACCAGGTACCCTTGGGGAACTCCTTGACCCAGACCCGGGCGAAGGTCCGCCGGATCTCGTCCTCCCATTCTGGATGGCCGTTAGCGCGCGCGATCTCGCGATAGAGCGCGTTGCGATCGCGATTCTCGTCGGCCACCAGTTTGCGGAGGCGGGCACGCTCCTTGAGCGGAACGGCCTTCAGGTCACGCAGGGCGACCAGTGCGTCCCGAGTGAGCCCGAGCGCCCCACTGGCGAAGTAGGGCCGCAGTTGCGGCTGGCGCCGCTTCAGCGAAGCCCGGAGCTTGCGGATTGCGGGCGTATCGATCTCCAGATCCGCCTTGGCCGCCGCCGGCCGGATCACCCAGTCCAGGGCGGACACGACCCGCACGCGCCATCGGTCCACGGCCGAGCGCGGCTCGCGCTCGGGCGTGTTCCGCTGCGCGGGCGGCGACTCGCTCACCACATCCCGGACGATGGTCTCGGCCGCCTGTTCGGCAGCGGCGGCCGGGAAGTACACATTGATCGTGACGCAGGCCGTGGTCCACAAGGCATACAGGCCGATCAGCGCAATTCGCGGGACGTTCATGCTCGAGACCCCTTCCATGAAACTCTCCCGGCAGTCTACCGCAACCGGCGCGATCACTCGACGACCGGGCCACCTTCCACACCCAGGCTGAGCAGCCGGTCCACCAGCTGCGCCCAATCCACCTCCGTGCGATAGCCGATGACGTCAATGTGCGGCAGACCCTTGCCTTTGACGATGTAATAGCCGCCTCCCTTGGCCGGCGCCACCCCACGCATGTGGCACACACCCTTGTCCAGCCGGCAACCAAAGCCGAGCCGGTCGTAGGGAAACTCCTCGAACAATCGCATGAAGCCGCCGGAGAGTGCCGCAGTGGGCCCGCCACCCAGGCTGGACAGGTTTTCCACGGCCCGCTGACTGATGCGGTGGCGCGAGCGGTCGTCCTCGGGGGTCCCCAGCCAGGCGTCGAAGGACACCGGCGACCAGTCCTCCAGGACCAGGCCGCGCACATAGCCTCCCAGACGGCCCGTGATGCGCCCCAGAGGGAAGCGACGCGTGAGCAGGTCGAGATCGAGGTTGCGAACCACCACGTCGGTACGCAGGACGGGCACCACTCCAAAAGGCCGCTCCAGGTTCAGATGGTCCACCACCACTGCCCCGTCGAATACCCGAACCAGCAGGGCACCCCCCACGCGGAGCGTGCCGTCGCGATAGGTGACGTCCGGCACCACGCCGGAGAGGGTGCCCTCCATCTCGGGCCAGCCCAGGGCACGTGTGACGCGGGGCATGGACACAGGAGTGAGCACCGCATCGAATCCCCACCCGGCCATGGGGTCCAAGAGATCGCGGAGCTCGAAGCGCTGAATGTCCAGCCGCCCGTCGAAGACCGGGATCTGGACGGGGGCCCCGAGCTCCAGCCCACCGTCCCGCTGCACCAGGTCCAGACCGAAGGCCCCGGTGGCGAGCCGGTAGAACGACACCCCCTCCACGGCCAGACGGCTGCGACGCCGGCCTCCCCGCGCCCAGGCCAGATGCCCGTCCAGCCCCTGTACGGCGAACCGGCCCATCCGGTCGCTCGCCTGCAGGTCCCGCACCACCGCCTCGAGCATGGACAACTTGCCCTGTTGCAGCTGGAACCGGGCCTGAACCCGCCCGCCAGTCTCCAGGTCGTCCAGCATGGTCCCGATGAGCGCCGGGCGCAGGTAGGTCTCGTAGGCACGCGGCAGACGCAGCTGGAGGCGATCGATCGCCAGCCGCTCGATCTGTGGCGTTCCTCGCTGTGGGAGGTGCAGCCGCAAGGAGCCCTGCACCTCCAAGGCCTGCGCATCCCGGTACCAGAACCGATCCAGCTCCAGGCCGCGCCGCGCGGGCCTCCAGGCCCCCGAGGCCTCGACGCGCAGCGGATCGCCCGCGGGTTCCAGAATCCATGGATCCCAGTAGAACACGCCTCGGTTCAAGCCGAGACGCAGCGTCGCCTCCCAGACGCCCTGCACGAGTCGGCCCTCGATGTCGGCCTCCATCCCCAGCCCCTGGGCCTCGTGCAGACCCGCGGGTTCAGTAAACCCCAGATCCGCCGCTGTCAGGTGCGCGGACAGCTCCGCGGAACCCGGGCCGGCCAGGGCGACGCGCAGCCGAAACCCCAAACGCCCGGCGAACTCGCCCCCCTTCCCCGCGAACGGCGCCAGCGCCCGAGCCGCATCCAGATCCCGACCTCTGGCAACGAGCTCCCACGCCCCCGCCGAACCACGCAGCTCCAGGCCGAAACGCCCGCCTGCGGCGCGCCCCTGGCGAAGCACCAGCACGGTCGAGCCGCCACGTGTCCAGTGCAGGCTGCCCTGGGCCACCACCGATCCCAGCCCTGGAATGACCAGCGCCAGCTGCAGGCCGCTGCAGTCCAGCCGGTCGCTATGCAGGCCTTGTCCGGTGCACTTGAGGTGCAGGTCGCGCACGGGCTCGGCCAGACCTGGCAGATCCACCCTTGACGCGGAGACGGACCACTTCGCCTGGGAGTGGTCGTCCAGCTCCAAGACGACCTGCACCGCCTCCGCCCGCCAGCCATCGCCGACCACCTCGTCCAGAGCGAGCTCGATGCGGCCATCGCCCACGGCCGGAACGTGCAGGGCCCACAGGGCGAGACCCCCCAAGACGGCGAGCGTCCACGAAGCGAGGGTGCGGATCACCGTTGCTGGCCCGGGCGACTTCCCAGCCGGAATGCGCCCGGCGAGGGCCGCCGGCGCCCGCCGCTCGAGCGAGGGAGACGAACGGCCACCCCACGACGAACCATGGACCGGAACCAGGGGCTGCATCGCATCGAGTTGAAACGTCGATCCGTCCCCACCTGGACAGCCATGCCAAGAAGCAGAACGGTGCTCCCGAGCCAGCGGGGCACCCCCGAGATTTCACCGAACCGGCTGCGGTGCCGAGACCCGGCCTCACAGGAACCGATGGTACCCGCATCGACCGGGCGCAGCGATGCCCGGACGCCGGCGCCGGCTGGCCCACGAACCCGGGCAAAAGAAAAGCCGCCCGGCAGGCGGCTCAATGGGGAGGAGGATATGAAACGTGGAGGAGTAAGGAGACGACAGGTTGCTGACCCTCGTTCAGACGCCGCCGAGATCGGACTGACGTGCCACGGACAGCCGCCATTCGATGGCTTCGGCCGTGTCGAACACCCATTCCCGCTCGTCGGGCGGCTCGCCGTTGCGCATCCGCGGCTTGCGTACGTACGGCAGACCCTTGTGCAGCCACACGTCGATCACGGGAGGCTCGACCCCGAAGATGTGCGCAAGATCGTTCTTGCTGACTCGTACCCCGGCCATTCCGTTTTCCTTATCCACGCATCCATTCTCGGCTTGATTTCACACCGGACTTCGGGAAACACTGCTCGGGTCGTTGCGCACCGTGATGGCTGGTTCCGCATTCGCATTGGCCGGACGCCTGCAAGTCGTAGCGCAGGTCCACGATCTCTGCTTCCGTTCCATCCATCCGTTCGACGCTCCCTCGGTCCTCGTTGCCCGCGCCTGCGCGCCTACTGTCGTTTCAAGCGATGGCTCCATTGTATCCACTGGAAAACCCGTGAATCCTGGATCTGGACAAATGCGCGGAATCCGCGGATGAAAGGGGAAAGGACGACGAACGGCGCCGGCGCCGGCCTGGGGATCTTGCTGATCTCATTGTTTTTCATGATATTTCCAGGCCATGCCGGGGTGATCGGCCTGGGAAAGCTGACCATCGGTTCCAGGCTCGGCGACACGATCCACCTGTGGCTGGACGTGATTGCACCGGGCCGGGCCTCGGTCTCTGGATTCGAGGCGAAACTGGCCCCAGCGTCGGTTTTCGAGCAGGAAGGCATCCCATACGACCCGCGACTGGCGGCATTCCGCGTCAGCGTGGAGACGCATGCCGGGCGCCCCTATCGAATCCACCTCCGCGGCCCCGCCCCGACCACCGAGGCACTGTCCATGCTCTTGGAGGTCCGCTGGTCCAACGGGCGGCTGTTGCGCGAGATCGAGGTTCCGCCACAGCCTTCGGCTCCGGGAGCGGTCCCTCGGGCACCCATCGCCGAGACCACCCCGCAGCCCGTTGCAAAACCGAGTCCACCAGGCGGGCCCCGGCGCGCCAAGGGTGGGCAACGCACCGAGCCGCCTCCCCGGCCCAGACCTGGCGGCCGCTACGTCGTCCAGCGCGGCGATACACTGCTGGGAATCGTCCAGCGCATGGGGGTCCGAAATCCCGAGGCCGTCGCCCGCCGCATCCTCGAGGTCAATCCCCAGGCCTTCATCGGCGGGGACATGAATCGTCTGCTGGCCGGTGCAGTGCTGCGCCTGGATCTGGCGACCGGCGAGCCGAGGGCGCCGCGTCCTGCATCCCCGGCCAAGCGGC
Organism: Gammaproteobacteria bacterium; assembly: GCA_027030565.1. Lineage (GTDB taxonomy): Bacteria > Pseudomonadota > Gammaproteobacteria > JAJDOJ01 > JAJDOJ01 > JALVEU01. The sequence goes on from JALVEU010000367.1 coordinate 14,405, forward strand.
CCGCGACGCCTCCAACTCCGGCGGCACCCGAACTCGAGACGGACTTTGCGCCCGCCGACCGGCAGGCCCCGCCCTTCGACGAGCCCACCGCCGACTTGGACAACACGGTGGATCCTGCCGACCCGGAGCCCCCGGCCGAGCAGCCCGCCCGGTTGCGCATCCTGGCGGCAGCCGAAGAGGATGCGCCCGCATCGGGCGCCGTGCCCCAGGACCCCCATTCCGGAACCACGGCCGAGGCCCTGGAGCTGGCCCAGGAACTGGCAGAGTCACGCCGCCGGGAGGCCGAGAGCCTGCGTCAGCGGGTGCAACAGCTGGAGCAGCTGGTGGCACACCAGGAACGGCTCATCGCGCTGCAGTCCGACGAGTTGACCCGCCTGCAGGAACGCCTGAAACGCGTCCAGGGGCAACAGCCCGCGCCCCAGTCGCAGGGCAGCCCGTGGATGCTCTGGACCGCGCTGTTGGCGGGTGTGCTTGCGCTGGGCACCACCCTGGTCCTGATCGGCCTGTCGTGGAGGGCGCGCCGGTACCGGGAGGCCACCCAGCGCGTGCGCTCCGGCTGGTAGAGCCCCCGCCGCCGGGCTTTCACGCTACACTCTGCGGGCATGGAACGCATCTGGTTACGGAACTATCCACCGGGGGTTCCGCACGAGATCGATCCGGACGCCTATCGCTCCGTCGCCGCGGTCCTGGACGATGCCTTCGCGCGGTATGCCGCCCTTCCCGCCTTCACCAACCTGGGTACCGTCCTGAGCTATGCCCGGGTGGAGGAGCTGTCACGTCGCTTCGCGGCCTTTCTCCAAGGGCTCGGTGCCCGACCGGGGGATCGCATCGCCCTGATGATGCCGAACCTGCTCCAGTATCCGGTGACCCTGTTCGGTGCGCTGCGCGCCGGTCTCACGGTGGTCAACGTGAACCCTCTGTACACGCCCCGCGAGCTGCATCACCAGCTGGTGGACTCGGGGGCAGAGATCTTGCTGGTGCTCGAGAACCAGGCGCATGTGGCGAGCGAGGCCCTGGAGGGAACGCGGGTCCGCCACGTGCTGATCACGGCGGTGGGGGATCTGCTCCCGGCGCCCAAGCGGCAGCTCACCAACTTCGTGGTCCGCCACGTGCGCCGCATGGTGAAGCCCTATCGTTTCGCGCGCGCGATCTCACTGCGTCGGGCCCTGCGAACACCCGCCAGCCGTTTCGCCGCCCCGCGCATCGGCCCACGGGATCCCTGCCTGCTCCAGTACACGGGCGGCACCACGGGCGTCTCCAAGGGCGCCGTGCTCACCCACCGCAACCTGGTCGCCAACATCCTGCAGGTGGCCACGTGGTTCACGGGTGTGCTGCTGCCCGGCAAAGAGATCATCGTCACCCCACTCCCGCTCTATCACATCTTCAGCCTCTCGGTGAACTGCCTGAGCTTCCTCACCCTGGGCGGGCTCAACCTGCTGATCACCAACCCCCGGGACCTGGACGCCTTCGTCGCCGAGCTGGCGCGCTGGCCCTTCACCACCTTCATGGGGGTCAACACCCTGTTCAATGCGCTGCTCCAGCATCCCCGGTTCGTCCGGCTGGACTTCTCCCACCTCAAGCTGAGCGTGGGCGGCGGAATGGCGGTGCAGGAGTCGGTGGCCCGGCGCTGGGAGGCGCTCACCGGCTGCCACATCCTGGAAGGCTACGGGCTCACCGAGACCTCTCCGGTGGTGACCATCAACCCGCCTCACCTGCGGCGTTATACGGGCAGCGTCGGTCTACCCATCTCTTCCACCGAGGTGGAGATCCGTGACGAAGAAGGCCGTGCCCTTGGCCTGGACGAGCCGGGCGAGCTGTGCGTGCGCGGCCCCCAGGTGATGGCCGGCTACTGGAACCGCCCCGAGGAGACCCGCCAGGTGCTCTCCGAGGACGGCTGGCTGCGCACCGGGGACATCGCACGGATCGACGCCGAGGGGTTCGTGTACATCGTCGACCGCAAGAAGGACATGATCCTGGTGTCGGGTTTCAACGTGTATCCCAACGAGGTGGAGGAAGTGCTGGTGATGCACCCAGCCGTGGCCGAGGCCGCCTGCATCGGGGTTCCGGACCCCCGCACCGGCGAGGCGGTTCGCGCCTTTGTGGTGCTGCGTCCCGGCGCCGAGACCACTCCTGCCGAGCTGATCGAGCACTGCCGCCACAATCTCACGCCCTACAAGGTGCCCCGGGTCATCGAGTTCCGGACCGAGCTCCCCAAGACCCCGGTGGGCAAGATCCTGCGGCGAAAATTGCGCGAGGAGTACGTGGCTCAGGGCTGATCCGCGCCCTCCTCGGCAGCAGCACCCCCCTGGGCCTGGGCCACGCCCACCGTCTCGGCGGCCACCGGCGCGGCGGCCATCTCCTGCCCGCCCTCGTCGGCGAACAGGCTGCGCCCGGCCAGGCCCTCCAGGCGGCGGCGCAGGAACTGCTGCGTGCGCTCGGCGCCCTTGGAGTCGTCGCGAAGCCAGTAGGCGAAGGTGGCCAGGTACAACGAGGTGAAGGCCACCTCCTCCAGGCTGCGCCGCAACCCCGTGGAGCGCCGCCCGGCGGCCTCGAGAAACCACTGCACGGTACGACTGACACGTAGCACGCCCAGCACCTGCAGGTGCAGATGCGGCGGCTCCAGCTTGTAGAAGAGCATCTCTCGCACCAGGTGCCGATAGGGCGCCAGCGCCTCCAGCCACGCCATCACCACCCGGTGCAGGCGCTCCCGTGGCAGCAGGAAGCGGAACTCCGGCTCGTCGGCCGCCTGGAGCATGGCCCGGTCCGCACGATCGAACAGCGCCTCGGACAGATCGTCCTTCTGGCGCACGTGTCGATAGATCTCGGTCAGCGGCACGCCGAGCATCTCGGCGATCCGGTGCAGGCGCACGGCCTCCCATCCGCCGTCGGCAGCGAGCCGCAGGGCAGTGTCCAGGACGTCGTCGGTCGTCACAGTCTTGGTCTCCATGGGCGTGCCACCTCACATGCCGGATGCCCCGGAAGTTCGGATTCATCGTTCAGTATAGGCCAAGGGGACGGAACCTGGGGCACCAGCGAGATACGCTGACAAACCCGCGGCCGCGGTTGCATTCCCCCTTACCCGGAGTAGGATCGCCCCCGGATCGGCCAACCCATACTCATCCATGCGGGTCTTCCTCCTGTTCACCCTCTACATCGCCGGCCTGTTCGTCGCCGGAGCGCTGCTCGAGTACCCGGTCTACCGCTTGGCCCGGCTGGTCGACGAAGGGGTGAGCTACTGGAACTTCTCCGGCAGGCTCACCGTCCCGCTCGGCCTGCTCAGTGCCTATCCGTTCCTGCGCTGGATGGGCCTGGCCGACGCGCGCAGTCTGGGCTATGGTCTGACCACCCGGGAGTTCTTGTCGGCACTGGCCCGAGGCGCTCTGCTCGGCGTGCTCATGATGCTGCCGTTGTTCGCCCTGCTCCTGGCCACCGAGGCACGCGTCGCCTCCGTGGCCCCGGCGGCGGTGCCCGCTCGTCTGATGATAGCCGCTGGGGCGGCACTGTTCACCGGACTGGCCGTCGGCGTCATCGAGGAAACCTTCTTCCGCGGCGCCCTGCTCACCGCCCTGACGCGGGAGGCGGGAGCGGTGGCGGCCGTCGTGCTGAGCAGCCTGCTGTACGCCCTGCTCCATTTCGTGGACTCGGACCTGCGCGTGCCCGAAACGCAGATCGGCTGGACCACGGGGCTGCAGGTGCTAGGCGATTCGCTGGCCGGACTCGCCCAGCCGGCCGCCATCGTGGACTCTGCCCTGGCCTTGACCGCCGTGGGTGCCTTTCTCGCCCTCGTGCGCCTGCGTGACGGACATATCGCCCGCTGCATCGGCCTGCATGCCGGCTGGGTGTTCGCCATCCAGGAGCTCAAGGCCGTCTCCCACGGCATGCCCGATGCCCGCTGGGGATGGCTCATCGGCAGTTACGACAAGGTCACCGGCTGGGCGGCCCTGGCCTGGCTGTTGCTCCTGGGCGTGGTCTTCCTGCGCCCCGTACGGTCCCGCTGAGCGGGAGACCCGGGAAGGACGCTGGGCGCTCGTTCGGCCGTGGACCGGCCACGTCTCCCGAATCCGATACTCACGCACAAGACAAAGCCCGGACGATGCCGGGCTGGAATCGTGTAACGCATTGGTTTTGAATGGTGGGCCGTGTAGGAATCGAACCTACAACCAATGGATTAAGAGTCCACTGCTCTACCAATTGAGCTAACGGCCCGGTGCAGAAACTTGGGGTGAGCGATGGGATTCGAACCCACGACCACCGGAGCCACAATCCGGGGCTCTACCAGCTGAGCTACGCCCACCATCGTACCGGCCACCCACGGTGCGTGAAGCTGGCACGCCCGGCAGGATTCGAACCTGCTACCCTCGGCTTAGAAGGCCGATGCTCTATCCAGATGAGCTACGGGCGCAGAATCGAACCGAGTATCCCCATGCCCAGCCCGGGGCTTCGCCAGGGTTGGTCGGGGTAGAGGGATTCGAACCCCCGACTCCCTGCTCCCAAAGCAGGTGCGCTACCAGACTGCGCCATACCCCGATTCGGGATCCTGCCACACTACGCGCCGTGGCGGATGGCGAAGTGTACGCGCTGCGCCGCAGACCCGTCAATGGCCGCCATTGGGCCCCTGCGCACCCGATCCGGGCATCTCGCCAGTGGTTTTTGCGCCACGCCCCGGGTATGCTGGGCGCGCCACAGCGACCGAGGAGGGTGCTGCGCAATGCGTTACTGGTTTTTTCGATTTATGGCCGCCGCGGTGAGTTCCCTGTTGCTCGGTACCGCGGCCGCTGCCGACAAGGGGTGCACATCCATGACCGACGAGGCCCATCCTATCGTGGAACTGCGGACGAACAAGGGCACCATCGTGGTCCAGCTCGACCGGGACAAGGCGCCCAAGACCGTGGAAAACTTTCTGCGCTACGTACGGGAGGGCCACTATGACGGGACCATCTTCCACAGGGTGATCCCGAACTTCATGATCCAGGGCGGCGGCATGACCGAGGACATGAAGGAGAAACCCACCCATAGTCCCATTCCCAACGAGGCGGACAACGGACTGGAAAACCTGCGCGGCACCATCGCCATGGCCCGCACCAGTGACCCCCACTCGGCCACCGCGCAGTTCTTCATCAACCTGAAGGACAACGCCTTCCTGGATCACACCGCCCCCACCTCCCAGGGCTGGGGTTACGCAGTATTCGGGCGCGTCGTCGAGGGCATGGATGTGGTGGACGCCATCGCCCGGGTGCCAACGGGCACGCGGGGCTTCCACCAGGACGTCCCCAAGGAGCCCGTGGTCATCGAGCAGGCGCGCGTGCGCTGCGCCGAGGACTGAAACCGCCCGACTGGGGCCATGCCCCGCACGCGGTTCGTCGCCGATCTCCACCTGGACGCCGCACGACCGGAGATCCTCGGTCAGTTTCGGGCGTTTCTCGATGCGACGCCTGGGGACGTGGAGGCACTGTACGTCCTTGGTGACCTGTTCGAGCACTGGGTGGGCGACGACGCCCCCTCGGACGGGCTGGAGCTCGTGCTGGACGCACTGCGGCGTCTAACCCGGAGGACCCCCGTCTACGTGCAGCCTGGCAACCGGGACTTCCTCCTGGGCCAGGGCTTCGAGGCACGCACCGGCTGCCGGCTACTGCCCGATGCCGTCGTGATGGACCTGTACGGTGTATCCACCCTGCTCCTGCACGGGGACACCCTGTGCACCGATGACGTACGTTATCAACGCTATCGGCGCGTGGTGCGGCACCGGCTGGTCACCGGGCTCGTGCGCCGGCTGCCCCTGGGCCTGCGCCTGCGGCTGGCCCGGGGCATGCGGCGGACCAGCCACAGGGAGCTGGCCAGGAAGCCTTCTTCCATCATGGACGTGAATCAGGACGCGGTCCTCCAGGCCCTGCAGCGGCACGGCGTCAGGCGACTCATCCACGGACACACCCACCGTCCCGGGATCCATCGCGTCGAGACTGCAGGCGGGCCCGCCGAACGTTTCGTCCTGGGGGACTGGTATGCCCACGGGAGCATGCTCGAGTGCCGTCCGGGGCGCTGCGAGCTCCTTCAGTTGGACCCCGCCGGCCTCCCCGCAGGCCCCTTGAGCGCATCCTGAGCCCGCACCGCGTCCAGGGTGTAGTGGCGATAGCCTGTCGGGAGACTGAATAA
>JALVEU010000368.1 GCA_027030565.1 Gammaproteobacteria bacterium
CAACGCCGCCCACAGCGGCCAGAGCAGCAGCGAGTGGGTGGGGCCGCGGTGCCAGTAGGCCAGGTACGCCAACGGCCCGGCCACCAGGGCCACGATATCCACGTCGGGAAACGCCGCGGCGGCCGCACCCAGCCACGTCCAGCCCGCGGGTGTGAACCCCCCGCGCCGGTGGCCCCCGTACACCCGGGCGATCACCGCCCCGGCCAGCGCATGGGTCACCGTGTCCACGGTCCGGCACTCCCGTCACGGCCGGCGGCCAGGGGCTCGGACCACTCAGCCACGCGCCAGCAGCCAGCGGGCCAGTGCAGGCAGCAGGAGGATCGCGCCCAGCATGTTCACCAGGAACATGAAGGTCAGCAGGATCCCCATGTCCGCCTGGAACTGGAGCGGCGACAGGATCCAGGTGGCCACGCCGGCCGCCAGGGTGAGCCCGGTGAAGATCACCCCGCTGCCGGTGATGCGCAGTGTGCGCCGATAGGCCTCCCCCAAGGGGTGTCCGCTCCGCAGCTCCTCGGCCAGCCTGCTGTAGATGTAGATCCCATAGTCCACTCCGATCCCCACGCCCAGGGCCACCACGGGGAGCGTGTTCACCTTCAGTCCGATCTCCAGCCAGGCCATGAGTGCATAGGCCAGCACCGAGACCAGGGCCAACGGCAGCACGATGCACAGGGTGCCACGCAGGGAGCGGAAACTCAGCAGACACAGCACCACGATGGAACCGAAGACGTAGAGCAGGATGGGGAACTGCGCGGCCTGCACCACCTCGTTGGTCGCCGCCATCACCCCCACGTTGCCCGCCGCCAGGCGGAACCGCAGCTTGTCCGAGCCATGCTGCGCCGCCCAGTCCTCGATCCGGCCGACGATGCGTTCGATGGTCTCCGCCTTGTGATCGGCGGTGAACACATAGACGGGCATGGCGCTGCAATCGGCGTTGAGCAGGCCACTGTCGGTGGGCACATGGGCCACCGACTGCACCAGCATCGCCTGGTTGCGGGGGATGACCCGCCACTTGAGGCTGCCTTCGTTCCACCCGGCATTGATGATGCGGGCCACTGTGGGCAGGGCGATCACCGAGCGCACACCGGGTGTCTCGCGCAAGGCCCAGACGAAGCGGTCGATCTCCCGCATCACCTCGTAGTCGATGCATCCGTCGGGCACCGTCTCGGCGATCACCGTGAGGACATCCACTCCGATGGAGAAACGCGCGGCGATCTCCCGCGTGTCCCGGTTGTAGCGGGACTCTGGACGCAACTCGGGGACCCCGGTGTGCAGGTCCCCCACCTGGACGTCTGTGGCCCTCCAACCACCCACCGCGGCGAGCAACACCGCCGCCGCGACGATGCCCCCTGCCGGACGGGGTTCCACCACCCGTGCCAGGCGGTCCCACAGCGGCGCCAGCCGGCTCGAGCGTCCCCGCAGCCGGCGACGCAGATCGGGATCGAGCTGGATCAGCGAAAGGAGAACGGGCAGCAAGACCAGGTTGGTGAACAGAATCGAGGCCACCCCGAGACTCGCCGTCACGGCCATCTCCTGGATGATGGCGATGGAGATCAGGAGTATGGCCACGAAGCCCATGGTGTCGCTGATCAGGGCGACCCCGCCGGGTACCAGCAGGCGGTGGAAGGCGGCGCGGGCCGCCTGCTCGGCCCCGGCGCCCTCGTAGATCTCCGCGCCCACGGCACTGACCACCTGGACTCCGTGGCTCACAGCGATGGCGAACACCAAAAAGGGGACCAGGATGGACAGCGGGTCGATGCCCAGTCCGAGCAGCGGGAGCAGGCCCAGCTGCCAGACCACGGCCACCAGCGAGCAGCCGAGCACCAGTGCCGTCATGCGCCACGAGGCCGAATACAGGCGCACCAGCACCAGGGTGATCAGGAAGGCCACCCCGAAGAAGGCGATGACCCGCCGTGCCCCGGCGGTGATGTCGCCCACCACCTTGGCGAACCCGATGATGTGCACGCGCACGCCCTGCGCCTCCAGGGGCTGGCGCACCTGCCTCTCCAAGGCATCGGCCACGGCCACGTAGTCCAGCCGCCTCCCGGTACGAGGGTCGACCTCCATGAGCCGCGCGCTGACGATGGCCCCCGAGAAATCGTTGGCGACCAGTCGGCCCACGATCCCCGCCTTGAGGATGTTCTCCCGGACCCGGGCCAGCCCGGCGGCGTCCGGCCTGAAATCGTCCGGGATCACCGGCCCGCCCGAGATGCCGTCCTCCACCACCTCGGTGAATCGGGTGTTGGGGGTGAACAGCGACTGGACCTGGGCGCGGTCCACACCGGGGATGAAGAACACTGCATCCGTGGCCTGGCGCAGCGCCTCGAAGAATGCCGGGGTGAAGATGTCGCCCTTGGGCACGGTGAGCGCCACGACCACCCGGTTGGCGCCGCCGAACTGGTCGCGGTACTGCAGAAAGGTCTGCATGTATGGATGCTTCAGGGGGAGCAGCTTGGTGAACGCCGCGTCCACGTGCAGCCGGGTGGCGCTCATCCCCATGGCCAGCGTGAACAGCGCGAAGATCACCAGCACCCAACGCCTGTGGCCGAACACCAGCCGCTCCAGGCGCGCGATCCAGCGCCTCATCGGTCCGGGCCCTCCAGCCAGCCTCGCTCCAGCTCCACCACCCCTTTCTCGCCCACGGCGAACACGCGCCCGTCGCCCCGCTGCAGCACGGCGGAGAGCCCGGCCCGATCGGGCCGGACGCGCAGGGTGAACGTGCGGCCCCCGTCCCTGCTCACCAGGACCACCCCTCCCAGCCCCACGAGGAGCAGACGCCCGTCCTGCAGCCGGATCCCGTCGGTCAGCATCTCCTGAGTCCCGGTCTGCACGCGTGCCCAGTGCCGACCGCCGTCCGTGGATCGGTACAGGTGGCCGCGCAGCCCGAAGACGAGTACGACATCGTCCTCCAACGGCAGCACGCCGAAGAAGGAACCCACATAGGGGGAAGGCAATGGCATCCAGCTCGCACCACGGTCGTCCGAGCGGAAGACATGTCCGGCCTCCGCGGCCAGATACAACGCACCGGACGGCGCCTCCCGGATCGCATTGAGATGTACGTCCAGCGGCAGGGCATCCGGATCCGCCTCGGCCTCGGGGGCCCCAGCGACCGGAAACGGCACCGGCGCCCAGTGCCGACCGCCGTCCCGCGTGACCAGATAGCGGCTATAGGCCCCTACGGCGATGCCGTGGATGCCTTCGGAGTCCATCCAGACGTCCAGCAGCGGTGAGGAATCCTCCGCGTCGGCGTAGACGTCGACCCAGCTCCGCCCACCGTCGGTGCTGCGCAGCACCACGGCGTCGTGCCCCACCGCCCAGCCGAGGCCGCCCGGGCCCAGTGCCACCGCCGTGAGCAGAACGTCCACGGGCACCCGCGCCGGGTGCCAGATGCGGCCATCGGCCGAATGGAGGATATGGCCGCGGGCGCCCACCACCACCATGCGCCCCCCGGCTGCGGCGATGTCCAGCAGCAGGTCCCGGGCAGCCAGTGGCGCCTCCGCGGCACCCGCCACAGCGAGGGCAAACGAAACGGCCAGCGTGCAAATGCGCGCTGGCCGCACGAACCACTGGTCAAGCCGCGAACTCAGCGTCGACCCTCCCTGCGCAGCGCGGCCGGGGTGAACTCCTTCTGGTTCATGGGCACGTTGAAGCGGTGAGGTTCGTACTCGCTGAACAACCCCATGGCCAGATAACGCCCGGACTGCAGGTCGGTGTGGACCTCCAGCACGGACCACAGATTGGGCACGTCGTAATAGTTGATCACATGGGCCTCGGAGACACGCCACAGCTGGTCCCGGTTGTCGTACTGATCCACCGCCAGCACCTGCCAAGAATCTTCATCGATGTAGAAGGTACGCCGCTTGTAGATGTGCCGCGCCCCGGGCTTCAGCGTGGCCTCCACCACCCAGACCCGATGCAGCTCGTAGCGCGGCAGGTCCTGATTGATGTGGTGGGGCGTGAGGATGTCCTTGAATTTCACCTTCGGGTCCTGCAGCCGGTAGCTGTTGTAGGGCACGTAGATCTCCCGCTTGCCCAGCAGCTTCCAGTCGTAGCGCTCGGGACTCCCGTTGTACATGTCGAACTGATCGGATGTCCGCTGCCCGTCGGAGGCAGTGCCCGGTGTGTCGAAGGCCACGTTGGGGGCACGGCGCACCCGGCGCTGCCCCGGGTTGTAGACCCAGGCCTTGCGGTGCTCCTTGTTCTGATCGAGCGTCTCGTGGACCAGGAGGATGTTGCCGGCTAGGCGGGGGGGCGCCACCACCTTCTGCTTGAAGAAGGCGATGATGTTGTTCAGCTTGTCCTCGGTCATCCCGGGCTGGTGATACCAGAACAGGGAGGCGTCGTTGAACTTCACCAGCGTGTAGTCGCCGCTGCGTGTCGGCGCGGCCTGGGCCACGGTGCGGCGAGCGGTGTCGGCACGGTAGCGCAGGATATGGTTCCAGATGGCCTCCAGTCCGTTGCTGGGGATCGGGAACGGCACACCGATCACCGCCCCGCGCACCCCGTTGCCCCCCTCAGTCAGCTCGGCGGTGACGGCCGCCTTGCGCGTCGCCTCGTAGATACGCTGCGGATAGGCCGCCGTGCGGTGCGTGGGATAGACCTTCATCTTGTAGGTGTCCGGATAGGCCTCGAACAAGGCCTTCTGCCCGGCGGTCAGCCGGTCCGCATAACGCTGCACGTTCGCGGCCGTGATCACGAACAACGGCGACTCCTCGGCGAAGGGGTCCAGATAGTGCTGCCCCTTCTTCCACCCCGGGGGCGGCTTGGCGATCCCGCCATCCCAAGCCGGGATGCTCCCGTCGGCGTTGGCGGCCTTCTCGCCGCCCATGGGGGTCAGGTCCCGGCCGAGGCGGGCGGCTTCCTGCGGGCTGACGGCCGCCCGGACCCCGGGCAGACAGAGGAGCAGGCCGGCCAGTGCGGCCAGCAGCAGTCGACGATTGCCCATATCTTCCATCCTGGTCGCGTTAGAAGGAGTAGGCGAGGCTGAAGGCCACGAAGTCCCGGTCGTTCTGCAGGTTGAAATCGCCGGCCCCGAAGAAGTTCGTGTACGAGAAGTCGGCCGACCACTGGCTCAGGTAGTCGGCACGCAGTCCCAGAGAGATCGCCATCCGGTCTTCCAGGAAGTTCTCCCCGGGTCCGGGGGAGATGCCGTCCACATCGTGGCGCCATGCGACGCGCGGGAACAGGGTCACTGGGCCCAGGGCGTTGTTGTACTCCAGCTGGGCCCGGATCTGATAGCCCCAGGACACCTCGGAGACGAAATGATCGGCACCCAGCACCTGCCCCGCGAAGGCCTGATTGGGCCCGGGCGCCAGAGCGGGGTTGCCGCCCAGACCGGTATTGGGACCGTTGAGGCGCAGTCCCTTGCCCGCTGGCCCCCCCTTGTTCTGGTCCGGCAGGCCAGGCACCCAGGTCACGCCCACCTCGCCGATCACGGCCAGCGCATCGGCACCCAGCACCGGGCCGAACAGGCGCGTGGCGGTCACCTGGAACTGCAGCACGTCCTCGGTGATGAAGCCGGGAATCTCGGTCTGGTACTGGCCGAGAAAGTTGCCCAACTGGTTGGCTTCGGCCGCCTTCGGGTTCAGCGCGCCCAGCATGGCGCCGATCAGCTCGATGGTGTTGACCTGCATGGGCACGTCCAGCTTGTACGAGACCTCGCCTTGCAGGGCCCACCCGGTATTGCCCAGCTCGGTATTGAAGCTCGCGCCGATGGTCTTGATGTTCTCCGGATACACCGCCCGATAACGCGCCGTGCGGGCGAAGGCATCCACCGCCGCGTCGGTGATGGCACCCACGGTCTTGGGCCCCACCGCCCGCTCCTGCGCGGCCTGGGTCGCGATCACCCGCGCCTGATTGCGGGTCTGTCCGGCCGCCACACCGACCTGGATCCCGGCCTCCACCGCCTGCTCGGGGGGCAGCCCCTGGGCCAGGGCGGCCAGGGTGGTGCCGGCCACCAGGGCCCCGGTGCCGGATGCCGGATCCCCCGGCGGGCCGGCGATGCGCGCTGCGGCAAGGGCGCCCTCCGCGCTGCCCGTGATGCCGTTGACCAGGGGCAGCTTGCTGTGGGTGTTGAGGAAATAGAATCCGAATTCCGTACCGTTCAGACGCTCGGAAAACAAGCGGAAGGCCAGCCCCCACTGCCCGGCGTCGGAGGCCCTGCGGTCCGGCGCCCGGGGAACGGCCTGGAACGTGTCCTCCACGGGCTTGAAGCTGCCGTCAGGCAGCGCCCCGTCGTCGTAGGTGCCCCGGCCCAGGACCACACGGTCGCCACCCGGGGAGACGAAGTCGTTGCTGGAGAAGTAGCTGCCCGCCGGGTCGATTTCCACCTCGCGCCACTGGAGCTGGTAGAAGGCCTCCACCGAGGTGTTCTCACTGGGTGCGATGGAACCCCAGATCATGGGCACGGGCAGCAGGGCGTCGCGCAGCCGGGATCCCGGGGCACGCAGCGCATTGACGTCCACGGGATTGATGACATTGATGCCATTCTGGATGAAGGTGCTCTCGCCCCAGCTGAGCACCTGGTTGCCCACCCGGATCTCCCAGGGGTGGGCATCGGCCCCGCCGGTCAACCATCCGTAGGCGTCCAGGATCCGGATGCGGCGCCCCACCAGGTTGTCGGCGGCTCCCGGCAATGCCGTCCGATCGCGTTCGCCGTCGGCGTTCTCCAGATCGTAGAACCCGGTGGCCCGCGCGAACAGGCCGAAGTTCCGATAGCTCAGTTCGAGTTCGGAGCTGATGCTGAAGCGGTTGCTGGTGAGCGATCCGGCGTCATAGTTGAGATTGCCATCGTCGATGTTGACCGACCA
>JALVEU010000369.1 GCA_027030565.1 Gammaproteobacteria bacterium
CCGTGCCGTGTGGCCGGACCCGCGCGCATCCGCTATCCGGCTGGCCCGCGGCGCCTTCGAGCGAGCGCGGCGGTGAGCGAGAACTCGGCGAACCACTTGCTGGCCCGTCAGCTGGCGGAGCTCGGCCTGTGCGCAGAGGAACCGCCGGATCCGGCCAACTGGCGGAAATTCCTGGAACGGGTCGGGCGCAGCTATGCTGAGGCCGAGACCGAGCGGCTCATGCTCGAACGTTCCCTGGCGGTCTCCTCGAGGGAGATGGAAGCCCTCTACCAGCGCCAGCGTCGCTCCTATGAGGGACGTCTGCACGCCATCCTGGACGCGTTGCCCGATCTGTTGTTCCTGGTGGACGAGGTGGGCCGCTACGTGGAGGTGCTCGCGGCCCAGCCCGAGCAGCTGGTGCTGCCCCGCGAGGAGCTCGTCGGCAAGACCCTGGACGAGGTGCTGCCGGCACCAGCGGCCCGACGCTTCCAACGGATGATCCGCCGGGCCCTGGAGGAGGACCGTATGGTGCGTTTGCGCTATGTCCTCCGCGTGCCGGCCGGCGAGCGCGTGTTCGAGGGCCGGTGCGTGCCGGCCCGTTACCAGAGCGAGGGAAGGCGCTGTGCCCTGTTCCTGGCGCGCGACGTCACCGAAGAGGTGGAGGCGGCACGGCGCGAACAGCTCATCGGCACGGTGTTTCGGGCCGCCACGGAGGGCATCGTGATCCTCGACGCATCGCGACGGGTGATCTCGGTGAACCCGGCCTTCGAGCGCATCACCGGGTTGACGGCACGCGACGCCGTGGGGCGTGCGCCGGCGTTCCTGGAGGATGTGACCGATCCGCGCCACCTGCGCGCGGTGTGGCGTGAGGTGCGGGCCAAGGGGAGTTGGGCGGGGGAGCTCACCGCCCGCCGCGCCACGGGGGAGACCTATCCGCTGTGGGCCACGGTGGACACCGTACCGGGCACGGAGGACCAAGAGACTCACTACCTGGTACTCATGTCCGATGTCTCGGCGATCAAGCAGTCCCGCGCCGAGCTGGAATACGTGGCCACGCACGACATCCTCACCGGCATGCCTAATCGCCGGTTGTTCATGGACCGTCTGGAAGGCGCGGTGACGCGGAGCCGACGTTCGGGCAAGCCCTGTGCGCTGTTGTTCCTCGATCTGGACCGGTTCAAGGCGGTGAACGACACCCTGGGTCATCAGACCGGGGATGCGCTGCTCAAGGCGGTCGCCCTGCGCTTGGAGCGCGCCATACGCGCCTCGGACTCGCTGGCGCGTATCGGCGGCGACGAGTTCACGGTGATCTGCGAGGATCTGGGTTCCGAGGCCGACGTGGCGCCCATCGCCGAGAAGATCCTGGGCTCGCTGACGCGGCCTTTCCGGATCATGGGCAACGACATCGAGATCTCCGCCAGCGTGGGCATCGCGGTGTATCCCGACGACGGCCGGGACATGGACGAGCTGCTGCGCCATGCCGATGCGGCCATGTATGCCGCCAAGCAGTCGGGCCGCGCCTGTTACCAGTTCTTCACCAGCGAGCTGCGGGGACGGGCCCACCAGCGGTTCATGGTCGAGCAGCGCCTGCGGCGCGCCCTGGCGGAAGGATCGTTCCGGCTCGTGTACCAGCCGCAGTTCGACCTGGTCACCCACCGCATCGTGGGCCTGGAGGCGCTGCTGCGCCTGGATGACGAAGACCCCCCGATCTCGCCCATGGACTGCGTGGCGGTGGCCGAGGCCACTGGACTGATCGCGCCCCTGGGCGAATGGGTCATCGAGCATGTACTGGCCCAGATCGCCGCCTGGAATGCCCTGGGGCTACCGGCGATGCGGGTGGCCGTGAACGTGTCGAGGCGGCAGCTCACCCTCGGCGCATTCGCCCAATGGGTTCAGGACCGGCTCAACCGGACGGGCATTCCGGGCGGACGCCTGGAATTCGAGATCACCGAGAGTGCCTTCGTCGAGGACGAGGCCGAGATGCAGGGGAATCTGCACGCGCTGCGTGCCCTAGGCATTCGCTTCGCCATCGACGATTTCGGCACGGGCCACGCCTCCCTGGTGAACCTGAAGCAGCTGCCCCTGGACCGCCTCAAGATCGACCGCGCCTTCGTGCGGGATCTCACCGTCGACCCCAACGATGAGGCCATCGTGCGCGCCACCGTCGCCATGGCGCATGGTCTGGGACTGCGGGTGGTGGCCGAGGGCGTGGAGACCGAGGCCCAGCTGTCCTTCCTCAAGGCGGCGGGCTGCGACGAGATGCAGGGGTTTCTGTGGGCGCGGCCGCAGCCCCCGGAGGAGATCACGCGCTGGTTCCTCTCCGCCGAGGACGTGCCGCTCGGCGCACCGTTGCCCGGCTGAGTGGCTGTGTGATGGCGGGTCCGGTCCCCAGCGCGTAGAATCCCGCGCCCATGAGCCAATATTTCGAGGTCCATCCGGTCAATCCCCAACGGCGGCTGCTGCGCCAGGCCGTGGAGATCCTGCGCAAGGGCGGGCTGATCGTCTATCCCACCGACTCCCTGTATGCGCTGGGGTGCGCCCTCGGGAGCAAGGGGTGCATGGAGCGCATCCGGCGCCTGCGCAAGGTCGACCAACGGCACAACTTCACCCTGGTGTGCCGCGACCTCTCGGAGCTGGCCACCTATGCGCGTGTGGACAACCAGGCCTTCCGTCTGCTGAAAGCGGCCACACCGGGGCCCTATACCTTCATCCTGCGGGCCAGCCACGAGGTGCCGCGGCGGCTGCAGACCTCGAAGCGCAAGACCATCGGTCTGCGCGTACCCGATCACCCCGTGGCGCAGGCCTTGCTCGACGAACTGGGCGAACCGCTCATGAGCTCCACGCTCCTGCTCCCGGGAGACGAACTGCCGATGACCGACGCCCGCGAGATCCGGGAGCGGCTGGAACACGAGGTGGATCTGGTGATCGACGGCGGCGGCTGTGGCATCGAGCCCACCACGGTGGTCGATCTCACCGAGGAGCCGCCGCGGGTCGTGCGCGTGGGCAAGGGGCCGTTGGAGCCCTTGGGGCTCGAAGCGCCGTGAGCCTGGTTCAGAAGCTCGCAGTCTGGGCCCTGCCCGTGTTGTTCGCCATCACCTTGCACGAGGTGGCGCACGGCTGGGTGGCCCGGGCGTTCGGTGACCACACGGCCGAGGAGCAGGGGCGGCTGAGCCTCAATCCCCTCCGCCACATCGATCCGATCGGAACCATCATCGTTCCCGCGCTGCTGCTGTTCCTGGGGGGGTTCCTGTTCGGTTGGGCCAAGCCGGTGCCCGTGGATCCGCGGCGTATGCATCACCCCCGCCGTGATATGGCGATCGTCGCCGCTGCGGGGCCGGCCGCCAACTTGGCCATGGCCGTGGGCTGGGCCGTGGTGGCGCGCCTTGGCTTTGCGCTCCTGGAGCACTGGGCGTGGGCCGCGGTGCCCATGATCCTCATGGGACAGGCAGGTATTGCCATCAACCTCATCCTCATGGTGCTCAACCTGCTGCCCCTGCCGCCGCTCGATGGCGGGCGCATCCTGGCCGGGGTCGTGCCGCCGCGCGTCGCCTACCATCTGGCGCAGATCGAACCCTATGGTCTGATGGTGTTGGTGGTATTGCTGGCCCTGGGCTGGCTGGGACGGTTGCTTTCTCCACCGTATACGGCACTCTATGAGCTGATCACCCGCATGTTCGGGCTGAACCTGTAAAGGGACCACCGCAATGGCCGCTGGCTCACAGATCACACGGGTGCTTTCCGGCATGCGTCCCACGGGGCGCCTCCATCTCGGCCACCTGCACGGGGTGCTCAAGAACTGGATCGAGCTGCAGCACAGCTACGAATGCCTGTTCTTCGTGGCTGACTGGCATGCCCTGACCACCCACTACGACGAGCCCGAGATCATCGAGGAGAACGTCTGGGACATGGTGATCGACTGGCTGGCCTGCGGTGTCAATCCCGGATCGGCCAAGCTCTTCATCCAGTCCCGTGTGCCGGAGCACGCCGAGCTGCACCTGCTGTTGTCCATGATCACGCCTCTGGGCTGGCTGGAGCGGGTGCCGACCTACAAAGACCAGCAGGAGCAGCTGCGGGAGCGGGATCTGGCCACCTATGGGTTCCTGGGCTATCCACTGCTGCAAAGCGCCGACATCCTCGTCTACAAGGCCGCCTACGTCCCGGTGGGCGAGGATCAGGTGGCGCACGTGGAGCTGACCCGGGAGGTGGCACGCCGTTTCAATCACCTCTATGGCCGCGAGCCGGGATTCGAGGAGAAGGCCGAACGGGCCATCGCCAAGATGGGCAAGAAGAACGCCCGCTTGTACCGTGAACTGCGGAGGCAGTACCAGGAGCAGGGCGACGAAAAGGCCCTCGAGGTGGCGCGCGCCCTGCTGGAGTCCCAGCAGAACATCTCCATCGGCGATCGTGAGCGCCTCTACGGCTACCTGGAGGGCGCCGGGCGGATCATCCTGCCCGAACCCCAGGCTCTGCTCACCAAGGCGGCCAGGATGCCCGGCCTGGACGGGCAGAAGATGTCCAAGTCCTACGGCAACACCATCGCCCTGCGGGAAGACCCGGGGGAAGTGGAGAAAAAGCTGCGGACCATGCCCACCGATCCGGCGCGCGTGCGGCGCACGGACCCGGGCGACCCGGAGAAGTGTCCGGTGTGGCGCTGGCATCAGATCTACTCGGACGAGGCGACCCGGCAATGGGTTCAACAAGGTTGTACGACGGCCGGCATCGGTTGTCTGGACTGTAAACGCCCCCTGATCGAGGCGGTGCTCGCCGAGCTCAAGCCGATCCGTGAGCGTGCCCGGGAGTACGAGGAGGATCCCGCGGCCGTACGTGCCATCATCAACGAAGGCACGGAGGCCGCCCGCGACATCGCGCGTGACACCATGGACGAAGTGCGCAAGGCCATGGGGCTCGCCTACCGGTGAGCGCGCCGGAGACGCTGCCGGCCGAGGCGGCCGCCGACCCGGTGGCCCGGGTGCGGGGCGAACCCCTGGAGACGCTGCCCTCGGACCTCTACATCCCACCGGACGCTTTGGAGGTCTTCCTGGAGGCCTTCGAGGGCCCCCTGGATCTGTTGTTGTATCTGATCCGGCGTCAGAACCTGGACATCCTGGACATCCCGATCGCCGAGATCACACGCCAGTACATGGAGTACGTGGAGCTCATGCGCGAGTTGCGCCTGGAGCTGGCGGCCGAGTATCTGGTCATGGCCGCGACGCTGGCCGAGATCAAGTCGCGGATGCTGCTGCCGCGACCGGCAGTCGATGAGGACGAGGAGGACGATCCCCGTGCCGAGCTGATCCGTCGTCTGCAAGAGTATGAACGGTTCAGGCAGGCCGCGGGTGAGCTGGAGGCGCTGCCCCGGGTGGGGCGCGATCTGTTCCCGGTGCGTGTACTGGCCCCGGAGGACGAGCGGCCGCCCCCGGCGCCCGAGGTGGATCTGACCGATCTGCTGGCCGCCCTGCGCGAGGTCCTCGCGCGGGCGCAGCTTCAGGCGCACCATCACATCCAACGCGAGGGCCTGTCGGTGCGCGAGCGCATGACACGGGTCCTGGATCGCGTCAGCGAGGCAACGGACTGTGTGGCTTTCACGTCTCTGTTCACGCTGGAAGAGGGCCGTCGCGGGGTGGTGGTCACGTTTCTGGCGTTGCTGGAACTCCTCAAGCTGGGGCTCGTCGAGCTCATCCAGCCCGGGCCCTTCGAGCCCATCCAAGTGCGAGCGGCCGCGCGGGATGATCGAGCGTAAGTCCATCCTGGAGGCGGCGCTGCTGGCCGCCGGTCGGCCACTGACCATCCGCGATCTGCAGCGTCTGTTCGCCGAGGATCCCGCCCCTCCCGACGCGGCCGCCCTGCGGGCGGACCTGGAGGCGCTGGCGGCGGAGTGCGAGGGGCGGGGTTACGAGCTGGTGGAGGTGGCCAGCGGCTGGCGCTATCAGGTCCGCAAGGAACTCGGGCACTGGGTGCTGCGGCTCTGGGAGGAGAAACCGCCGCGCCTGTCGCGTGCGCTGCTGGAGACCCTTGCCTTGATCGTCTACCGTCAGCCCATTACACGGGCCGAGATCGAGCAAGTGCGCGGGGTGAGTGTCTCCAGCAACATCATCCGGACCCTGGAGGAGCTGGAGTGGATCCGCGTGGTGGGGCACAAAGAGGCGCCCGGGCGCCCGGCACTGTATGCCAGCACGCGCAAGTTCCTGGACGACTTCAATCTGCGCTCCCTGTCCGATCTGCCCTCCCTGGCGGAGTTCACCGAGGATGCCGAGGTGGTCCAGCTGCCGCTCCCGGAAGTGCGCGGGGATGCCGAGGGGTCCTAGGCCCGGCGCTGAACGTGCCGGATCCGTACGCCGGCCGGGCACCGGCGCACGGCCCGAGCGTATCCAGAAGCTCCTCGCGCGTGCGGGTCTCGGCTCCAGACGTGAAATCGAGGCCTGGATTCGCCATGGTCAGGTCAAGATCAACGACCGGGTGGCGGGCCTCGGCGACCGGGCCACGCCCGCTGACAAGATTGCCGTTCGCGGTCGTGTGGTGCATCTGGCGCGGCGCCCCCGGCGGCCGCGCGTGATCGCCTATCACAAGCCGGTGGGCGAGGTGACCACGCGCCGCGACCCCGAGGGCCGACCCGTGGTCTTCGAGCGGCTGCCGAAGCTGCGCGGAGAGCGCTGGGTGGCCGTGGGCCGGCTGGACCTCAACACCGAAGGTCTGCTGCTGTTCACCACCGACGGCGCATTGGCGCACGCGCTCATGCATCCCTCCAGGGGGCTGGAGCGAGAGTATGCGGTGCGCGTGTTCGGGGTGCTGTCCGACGAGGCGGTGGA
>JALVEU010000370.1 GCA_027030565.1 Gammaproteobacteria bacterium
AGGACGAGCTGGAGGCCGACCTCCGCGCCCATCAGTCCGATCCCAAATATCCACGCCCCGGCGAGGGTTGGCTGGACCGGCTCGCGGGCGAGCTGATTCCGCGCATGCAGGCCGCCGGCGTGCGCAACCTCATCGTGCAGCCGCCCTGGGACAACGACGCCGTGCACCCGGAGAACCCCAACACCTCGGGGCACGCCGTGCACGATCTGGTGGTGGCGCCCCTGTTCGGTGGCGAGGCTGCCCTGGGCCGCCTGGTGGCGGCGGCGCACGAGGCCGGGCTGCAGGTCACCCTGTGGTACCCCAGCGCCCTGTCGCTGTTCTCGCCCCTGGTGCCCAAGCACCGGGACTGGATCTCGTGGCAGCGCATCGGCGTGCCCGACGACGGGCTCTGGGGCGACATCGTGGGCATGGACCCGCGCGCGGGCTGGAATGCCTATGCCATCGGCAAGCTGCGCGACCTGCACGCCGCCGTCCCCTTCGACGGGCTCTGGCTGGATTCCTGGCCCTCGCTCAGCCGCATCGACTACGCGAACCCCGTCCCGCAGCCCGTGCTACCCGCCTCCATCGAGCTCCTGGCCGCCTTCTCGGCCCTGCCGGTCGAGGACCTCGGCATCGAGGGCACGGGCCTTTTGGGCCGCTCCGAGCTCTACGGGGACTACGAGACGCCGGCCGGCCCACCCCATCCGAGCCCGGAGCAGGTCCGGCAGCACGAGCGTCTGCGCGGCCACGAGTACATGCTGCTGCGCGGCAATGCGGGCACCTACCTGGACCTGCCCATGTACCACCGCGCCCTGGCCGCGGGGGGCATGGTCAACATCGCCAACATGGACGAGGTGGACGCCCTGGGCGCGGCGGACCGCGACTGGCTGCGGCGCATCAACCTGGAGCACCGCAAGGTGGTCGACCGCATGGACCACCGCCGGCTCCTGGTGCAGGACGGCCGGTGGCAGGGCGTGGCCTGGACCGACGAGGAGAGCGGCGACGTGGTGCTGTTCGCCTTCGAGGCGCTCACGCTCGAGCTGGGCGCCCGCGGCACCGCCGCGGACGTGAGCACGGGCGCCCAGACGACATTCGACGGGACCTTCACCGCCCAGCCGTGGCGCACGTACGTGCTGCGCGGTGCCCCCTGAGTCTGTTGCCGGGGGCAGGGCGAGGCGGCCCGCGCAGCGGTCGTGCGCGGGCCGCTCGGGCGGTGTGGGCACTCAGCCTGGCGGATTCATGGCTGCCACCGCATCGAGGAAACGCAAGCCTTCGGCCGTGACGCTGCTCTTGCCCACCAGGCCCGCGAGTCTTGCGATGTGCAAGGCCTGGCGGAAGGCCTCTGGCGTCAGACCCGCGTGTGCGCGGGCCGCTTCCATTTGGCGGGGCAGAACACGGATCTTGCGCTCCGCTTCGTAGAGCGTGCCCACCTCGGCCAGTGCCTGTACGGCGCGATAGAGCACCGGATGGATGGGATTGGCCAGCCCGGGCTGTACGCCCGAGAGGGCCTCGCGCATGAGCCGTCCCGCGCGGGTGAGGACCACATTGCCGTCGGGGAGGAGCTGCAATAGGTGGCGTGCCTCCAGCGTCTGCAGGGCCCAGTGGAGCTTCTCCGGCACCATGCGTCCCTGCAGTGCCGCCTCCACGGCCGTCACCGAGCTGCC
Organism: Gammaproteobacteria bacterium; assembly: GCA_027030565.1. GTDB lineage: Bacteria > Pseudomonadota > Gammaproteobacteria > JAJDOJ01 > JAJDOJ01 > JALVEU01. The sequence continues at coordinate 1,644 of JALVEU010000370.1, forward strand.
GCCGCCTACGGCATGCAAGATGTCGATCTCGAGTATGGTGATGTGTGGAAGGCGGCGGATGCGGTGGGCGAGCTCCCCGAACAATCGCCCCTTCTGCGTGGCGCCGAAGGGACCCAGCAGGCCGGCGGCGCGGCCGATTTCGACCCACTGACGGTTCGGCGCCGCAAACTCCAGATCCGCATGATTGATGGCCTTCACACCCAGGCCTGGCACTGACGCGGGCTCGTCGCCCAAGGCCTCGAGCACCCGCTCGGCATGGTCAGTGAGTCGATAGACCTCGCGGTCGTTCAGACTCTCGGTACGAACCAGATCGAAGGCCTCCAGGAGGTACAGGTCGCTCACCAGGCTGAAGTTGCGTTCGTACCAGGCATCGAGATCGCGGGCCCTTTGGTAATCCACGGCGATCTTGCGATACCGCCGCGGCATATCTTCCAGATTCGGCCAGCGCTCGATCAGGGCCTTGTAGCGCGCCTTCTGGCGCTCGATCATCTCGCGGCGCAGCGTCGGCGCGTCGGGGAAGATCTCCGGGTTGCCCGCGTGCGCCTCCCATAGATGCCGCAAGGTGAACAGCACCACGGCGCCATCCTCTTCCAGATGGAAGCTCCACACCTCCGTTCCGGCCGGATCGCTCCAGCGCCGGTAGAGTCGCAATGCCCACTCGCCACCCTCGGTCGGCTCACCCTGCGCGTTCAGGTAGCCGAGGCTCTGCAGGGTGACCAGCGCCGACTCCGGGATGGTCGCCCCGTCGGCCTGTGCGGCGAGCTGCTCCAGCATCGGCACATCGAGCACCAGGCCCTCGCGGCCGAAGCCGGCGCGCTGCAGGGTCTCTTGGAGCAGGCGGCCGAGGCCGGTGAGGATGACGATGTCGGAGTCCGGCACGCTGTAGGCCAGTACGCGCATGGCCTCCAGCTCGCGCTTCTCGTCCGCGTCGAGGCGCAGCTGCATGGCCTCCATGGGGCCGGACGGCAGGGCGCGGATCCTGTCGGCCAGGGCGGCGTCGACGGCGAGCTTGGGCCGGACCGCGTGGAACACCGACAGTGCGGTCTCACCCGCCTCGCTCAGCACCTCGGTCTCCCGCTTGCGTTCGCGGTCGTGTACCCGGTGCATGAGACCCCGGGCTTGGAGTGCCTCGCGGCCGAACGGCCCCACTTGGCCCGCGAGTCGAGCATCCTCCAGCAAGGTGAGGACCTCGCTGCCGAGCCATCGCCAGCCCGCGGCCCAGTCCTCGGGGGACGGGCAAGCACCGGCGTTCACCACCGCATCGAGCGCCATGGCGAGCTGTCTTCCATGGTAGGTCAGGCGATGCCTCAGCGGGCCGTCCAGCGAGACCAGTCCCTGCCGCTCCAGCTCGGTGACGGTCTGCCGCTGTACGTTGGCCACTGCACAGGAGGCGCCCTCGCCGTGGCTGCTCTCGTGTTCCAGCAGATCCCTCAGAATCCGGGCGTGTTCGGTCTGGATCAACATGTCGACCTTCGCTCCCCAGGCTCAGCCGGCGGCGGCCGGGACCGACTCACCCCGGGCTGCCTTACGAATGGCGAAGGCGGCGAACACCAGCAGCCAGCCGTTCATGATCATCTCCACGGAGACGAGCAGCCCGATGACCCAGAGCCCCGAGATCGGCCAGTGGAGCGTGATGATCAAGGCCAGGGCGAGCTCGATGATGCCCGAGACCGCATGCCAGGCCGCCTCACCGCGCGCCTCGTTACGCCGCTGCCACGCGTGCGTGAGTCGGATGGCGCCCATGGCGGCGAACAAGCCGGCGATCATCAAGGTCAGGCCCGCCGAGGCGGCCACGGGATCGTAGGCGATGAGCAGTCCCATGCCGATGTAGATCAGGGCGATGAGCAGATTCTCCAGCCGTGTGCCCTTGCGGCGGTCCTGCTTGCGGAACACCTCGATACCGTGCAGTACGCCGCCTGCGATGAGGAAGCCTCCGAACAAGAGCACGCTCGCCAACGTCACGAAGACGCTGAGATACAGGCCCACCGTGCCCAGCACGATGAGCAGCAGCCCGAAGGCCAGCGTCACCCGCCAGTCGGGGAGGGTGGAATCAGGGGTCGATGCAGTCATGGTCGTTTTCTCCTCCATTTGCTATACGGACAAAAAAAGGGGCACAGCGGGCGGATACCGCTGCGCCCCTGGGTTGCGCGTTTCCCGGTCGCGTGGCCTCACCGGGCGGACGACCGGAGCACCGGGCGGTGGCGACAGGCTCACCTCCCGAGCGTAGGGCTTGAGATGGATCCGGTACCGGTGGGTTTCAACCCCTCGAACCCTGAATCATTCGAAATTCGTTCAATTCAGTGCATCGAGAATCTGATCCATTTTCTCCGCACGGTTCAGCTCGAACAGGGCCAGGGTCGGCACCACCCAGCTCACCCGGTACCGGCGCTTGCGATCCTTGTTTTCCCCGAAGTAGGCCATGGTCACGCGTCCGCTGCCCAGCTCCCGTTCGAGGCTCCGCGCCTCGCGCAGGAAGTGACGGAACCCCGCCGGCAGCCGCTCGTACGGCTGGGCGCGGCCGACCTGCCCGCGTGCGCGCACCAGCTCGGTGAGCCGGCCCACGTTCTCCAGGGCGCCGACCAGTGCACTCAGGCCGTGCTTGGAGAGGTAGTAGAGCAACAGCTCCGCTGCCGGCACCCGGGCCAGGGGTCGCCCGTCCTCCGCCTCGGTGAGGGACAGGGCCAGCCACGCCGTCCCGTCCACCGTCTCGATGCTGCCGGTGAGGCGCGTCCCGCGCGGTAGGGTGTCCAGCACCGCATCCACTTCGAAGCTTTCCCCCTCGGCCTGGTAGCGGTCCCCCGCGCGGCGCCGGTCTTCCACCTCCGCCAGGAAATGGCTGGGATGCCCATCCCGGCGACCGGCGATCAAGTCATAGCCCCAGCGCTTCAGGTCCCGATACTGAAACTCAATTTCGGTCGGCGGTACGCCCACCGTTTCGAACACCAAGGTCTCCAGCACCATGGCGTGCTTGATCTCGAAAGCCTTTGCTCGCTTGCCCATCGATCACCTCCTTAGCTTCTTGCCCAATGCCACATGAAAAAACCCGGCGCGCAGCCGGGCCTGCTTCATGACTTGGGTTGGGCTGGTGGGCTTTCAAGGGGACCTCTTCCACGGAGCACGGAGGAGGCCGTCGACCCGTTCAACTCGGGCGGGCTCCAGACCGATGCCAGCACTGGATGCCGGTTCATCCATGGAGCATCATGGAGCGATCGTCTCGCTCGTGCTGCGCTGGTGGTCTTGCTGCCAGAACCAATCCGTCGGGGGCGTAACGCTCACCAAAGCCCCTGGAGTCGTATCGCAAGAAGGGCGAGCGCCGCGTCGGCCTGTTCGATGAGATGGAGTGACAGAATCATTCCGGGAGAAGGGGGCGACTCCAGCAGCCCTGAAGCTACGCGGCTTGACGTCCATCCGGCTCCGCAACCAGACGCACTCCCAGCGCCCGCATCACCCTCAGCACCGTATCGAAACGCGGTGAAGCGCCCTCGCGCAGCGCCCGGTAGAGCGCCTCGCGCGCCAGGCCGGATTCGCGGGCGATCTCCGTCATGCCACGCGCGCGGGCAATGGTTCCCAGCGCCTCGATCACCGCGCCTGGGTCGTCCTCCTCCAGCACGGCAGACAGGTAGCCTGCAATATCTTCGGCATCGCGTAGGTACTCCGCTGGATCGAAATCCGGCAGCTCTGAGACGCGAATCTGTTCGCTCATGGGTCAATCCTCCAGGGTCTTAGCCAGCGCAATGGCGCGTTCGATGTCCCGTTGTTGAGTGGACTTGTCACCACCGCACAGCATCACAATCAGCGCCTCGCCGCGCTGGGTGTAGTACATACGCCAGCCGGGACCGAAAAACTCCCGCATCTCGAAGATACCCTCGCCAACTCGTTTAACATCCCCCAGATTGCCACTTGCGGCGCGCTCCAGATGGCCTCGCGTCCCCCGGCCTTTCAGGCCATCCAGCCACTCGGCGGACTCGGGCGTCTGCTTGATCCGGACATGCGTTCCTTGTAAACCGTTCGGTTACAGCAAGCCCAAGGCGGAACCCGTTCGCCGCCGCGGACCTGGCCGGTCACTATGACGTGGCGGCAGGAGGTGGCCTGCTGCCCGGCGAGGGCGGCTGATGGCGACGCTCGCCGCGTCTCCTGACGGGGTCTCCGTCGAGGCTTCACGGCTGCTGTTTTCGGAGCAGATCGCCTTCTTCCGGCAGAAGCTGGCGCAGCTCGTGCCTACGGCGCGCTGGGACGATCTGTGGCAGTCGCAGCACGACCGGGCCTTCATGGTCGCCGGTGTCATGAAGGCGGACCTGCTCGCGGATCTGGCTCAGGCCCTGGATCGCGCCATCACCGAGGGCGCCTCGATCCAGCGGTTCCGGGAGGGCTTCCGCGCCGCGGTCGAGCGCCACGACTGGCACGGGTGGAGCGGCGAAGGCACGGAGGCAGGCCGCGCCTGGCGCACCCGGGTCATCTATCAGACCAACCTGCTCACCAGCTATGCGGCCGGACGCCACGCGCAGCTGCGCGAGGGCGGGTTCCGCTGGTGGGTCTATCACCACGACGACAGCGTCCTGCATCCGCGGCCGCTGCATCAGGCCTGGGACGGCGTGGCCAGGCCTTCCGACCATGAGTTCTGGCGGGCGCACTATCCGCCCAACGGCTGGGGCTGCCAGTGCTATGTGACCGGGGCCAACACGCGCGCGGCGCTGCGCGCCCAAGGCGGCGATCCGGACAAGCGCATCGCCTCGGACTGGCGGTCCACCGATGCGAAGACGGGCACCCCGCCCGGCATTGACAAGGGCTGGGCCTACGCGCCTGGCGAGACCGTGACCGACACAGTGCGCGCGCTGGCGCCCAAGTTCGCGCAGTGGCCCGCTGCGCTCGGATCCTCCGTAGGCCAACAATGGGCAGCGCTAGGTGTCATTCGCTCAGCCCATGCGCAATGGTTGCAGCGCGTATTGTCCGGAGAGGAACGCAATGCGCTGTCTCTGGTCGCGACGTTCCCGCCGGAGTTGGTGCGCGCCCTCGAGGAGCTGGGCGTGACACCTGCTGGGGCTGGAATCTATGTCCGCCCCGGATTGGTGGTCGGCCCAAAGGCACAGCGGCACATCAGGAAGGGAGACGCGCTGGACAATGAGGAATGGAGGCGAT
>JALVEU010000371.1 GCA_027030565.1 Gammaproteobacteria bacterium
GCACCGAGGGGCTCCGGCGCGCCGGCGAACACCGAACCCTCCCAGCCCACGCCGCCTGCATCGACGGCCACGCGCTCGGTCTCGGACATGGGCGGCATCCGGCCCTGAATCCATCGCATGAGCGGGCCGCTCACCCAAGCACGCCGCAGGGGCCCGATCCCCAAGACCAGCAGCACCAGCCAGGCCGTCAGTGCCGGCAGCCAAACGACCGTGGGGACCTCGAGCACCCAGGCCCCGATCAACCCCAGGGCCCAGTAGGCGATCCATGTCCCGTGAGGCCAGGACCGCCAGGCGGCGAGGCACAGTGCCGCCAGCGTCCAGAGCAGCAACAGGGTCACGGCCATCATCCGCCCCTCCGGACCGCGGGCACGGCGCCTTGCTCCCGAGGCACGGGGGCGCGCAGGCCGGCGGCCACGAAGCGCTGCAGGCGGCTCTTGAGCGCCTCCACGTCCAGCGGATCGCACAACCGGCAAGAGGCGATGAGCCGCATCAGGTCGGCCCCGGACATGAGATAGGCCAGCAGCCCCACCAGGAAGTGCAACCGCCAGTACAACTCCGGGGCCGGCAGATGGGGCAGGACCCGGGCGAAGGCCTGTTTGAAGCGCTCGATCACCGGCTCATACATGCCGCGGATGGCGGCCTGCAGGCGTTCGTCGGGCTCCGTGTAGCTGCGCCCCAGCAAGCGCACGAATCGTGCACCGCGCGGTTCCCCGGCGAGCTCCAACGGCGGCCCGGCAAAGGCGTCGATCAGGCCCTCGAGGTCACCGCAGCCGGCGGCCTCCCAGCGCTGCAGCCGGGCGAGCCGCTCCCGGTTCATGGGCTCGATGCGCCGCGCGAATACCGCCTCCACCAAGGCCTGCTTGGAACCGAAGTGGTAATTGACGGCGGCAAGGTTGACACCCGCCGCCTGGGTGATGGCGCGCAGCGAGGTGCCGCGAAAGCCGTGCTCCGCGAACAGGGCCTCGGCGGCGTCCAGGATCGCTTCGCGTGTCTCTTTGCCCATATCCTGAGCATAGTCGAACATCCGTTTGAATCAAGTGTTCGGGTCCTTCAAGTGACATACGATCGCTTGCAAACCCTATAAGCTCCGATACGCTAGAGGAACCGACCCGCTGCATGGGGACTCCAATGACACACGTTGATCCACGATCCGAGACCATGAACATGCATCGCTTGGCTGGATTCGTCCTCTCCGTGATGGCGACCCTGGTCCTCTCCACCGCCGGCTTCGTGTTCACCACCGGCGACGCGGAGGCCCGCCGTCTGGGCGGCGGCCGATCCTTCGGCGCGCGGCCCGCCTACAGCACCCCGTACAAGCGCACGGCCCCGGCCGCGACCGCTCGTAGCGCCACCCACACGGCTGCGCGGCAGAAGAATGCGGCCCTGCGCGACTCACTTTCGCGGCGCGGGGGTCTGATGGGTCTGCTCGGCGGGCTGGCCCTCGGCGGACTGCTGGGTGCCTTGTTCTTCGGCGGCGCCTTCGAGGGCATCAACTTCCTGGACCTCCTGGTCCTGGCGGGACTCGGCTTCCTTCTGTACAAGCTGTTGGCGAGCCGGCGGCAGCCGGCCGCCTTGGCCGGGGCGGGGCCGGCGCGCGGGGCGGCTGCGGCCGCGCAGCAGCGGGCGTCCACGGAGGCGGAAACCGGCGCGACGTCGCGTCCGTTCGAGACCGATCTCCTGTTCGGGCGCGCCCGGGCCGGAGCGGGGCCGGCGCAGGCCGGGGCACCGCCGGCCGGTTTCGACGAGGGGCAGTTCATGGCCGGGGCGGAGCGGGCCTACCGCGCGCTGCAGTCGGCCTGGGACAGCGGCGATCTGGAGGCGCTGCGCGGGCTGACCACCCCGGCCATGTTCGCGGAGCTGGAGCGCCAGTTGCGCGAGCTCCCGCCCCAGGGCCATACCGAGATCTTCGCGCTGCGCCCGGAGCTCCTGGAGGTCCGCGAGGAGGACGGCGTGTGGCGGGCGGCGGTGCTCTTCGACGCCGAGCTGCGAGAGACCGACGACCGCAGCGGGCGCCCTCTGGCGCCGCGTCGCGTGCGCGAGGTTTGGCACTTCGTCCGGCCCGCCGGCGCCGATCGTCCCACCTGGTACTTGGACGGCATCCAGCAGGTGGCCGATGATTGAGGCCGTGCCGGCATCGCCCCAGCGGGTGAGGGGAGGTTGAACGGACCGGACGCCAACCCGGAGGAGATTTCACGGAGCGAGGAGGTGTCGCGTGCATTCCAAGGCAGAGCCCCTGATCGAGACCCGTGATCCCCGCCAGTTCTTCCGTGAAGCGGTGGAGCAGGCCATGACCCATCAGCAGGTTCGGGCCGAGGCCGACACCGTGGCCTACCTGATCAATCTGCTCGCCACGTTCATGCGCTCGGAGACCCTGTTCGAGGAAACGCCCGAGGGGCTGCGGGTGCGGCCACTGGCCATGCTCTATCTGGAGGCCGTGCAGGCGACCCATCCGGGCATCCGGCGCGAACTGCTGCGCAGGCTGGGCGACGTGGCCCTGTTCGTGTCCGGCCTGTTCGCAGAGAGTTTCAACCGCCGGGTAGTGAACATCGACTACTACGTCTCCATGGGCGGCAACGCCTATGGCTATCTCTCCCAGGAGCCACGGCTCGCCACCGCCTCAGCCCGGCGTGTGTTCGCCGAACTGGCCGAGAAGTTCGTCGCCTTCGTGGACGTGCTCAACGAGGTAGCCGAGCAAGCACGCCCAGGCTCGGGCCGCGACGTCCTGACGCTGTACGAGCGCTGGATCCGCTCCGGCAGCCCGCGTGCCGCCCGGCAGTTGGCCGAGTTGGGGATCACCGTGGTCGAGCGCACGGGGCGCAAGCCCGGCATCCAATGAGCGCCGGGCCGCGGCGGCGCCGAACCCACCGACGATGCACAGGCACGCCGCCCTGCAGACCGTAGAGGCCCTGCAGGACTTCCTGCAAGGCCTTTACGGCATCGACCCCGGACACCGCGTTGGCGACTTCCTGGTCACCGATCGGGCCTTGGCCCGGGCCCTGGACCCTGGCGACGCGAGGGACACCCCGGAGAAGCTGCTCCTCCGCGAGGACGGCGAAACACTGGAACTCAGCCTCTACCTGGACCCGGCCCTGCTCGCTGCCCTGCCGCCGGCCGCGGACCCCGTGCTGCGCCCCGAGCAGGTGGACGGATTCTGCAAAGTGCTGGAGGGCGTGAGCCATTTTCTGTATGCGGTCTGGCGCGGCGTGCGCGACCGCAGCTTCTCACGTCTGGAGATGGAACTGCAGGCCGAGGTGGACAAGTACGCCACCTTGGCCACGCTGATTCGGCAGACCCACGGCCGCCGACCGGAATCCTGGCTGCGCGCCGGCCTGTTCGAGCGCATCCGGCTGGCGCCGGGGTTGAGCGAGGCGGAACGCCTGCGCTACCACACCGCCAACCGCTATGCGGCGCGCTACTGCGGCCGGCTGGAACGCGAGTACTCCTGGCGCTGGATCAGCCGGGCGACCCGGGACGAGCTGAGGCGCTTCTACCGCCTGACCCACCACAGTAAGCTGCGCCACATCGGTTCCGGCTGAGCCGCCCGCGCGTCTCCCGGAGAGTCCAAGGCACGAAAACGCCCGGATGGCCCTGTCGGCCACCCGGGCGCGCTGTCTCGCGGAGAAACCGCTATCCGTGAGGGCGATTACGGCCCTGGTGCCGGTGGCTGCACTGGCACCGGCGTACCCGCATGCGGGTTCACCACCGTCTGACGTGCGCTGAAGGCCGCGGAGCGGATCACCGAGTAGCTCACCACGCCGTTGCCATCGTTGCCGTTGTCGTTGCCGCCCTTGGGATAGTTGGGCAGACCGTCACCATCGGTGTCCGCACCAGGCACCGGGGTGGTCCACTCGATGAACCCATTGACGAAGCCGGCCGGGCGACCCACGATGGTGCTGGGGTCGATCACGTTCTGTTCCTCCTTGGGGAACGGCACGTTGACCGACTTGCGGTTCTCCTGATCGTCGAACATGTTGACCGTGTACTCCACGCCGGTGCCTCCGACGTCGTCGGCCGACCAGGTGACGACGTCGGTGCTGTCCCCGTTGGCCACCGAGTAGCGCATGATGAGCGTGTCGCCCTGCAATGCACCCGCACTCAGCGTCGTGATGGTCACATCGTCCATGCTGGTGAGGTCGGGGATGCCGGTAGCCCCATTGGTGTCCACGTAGTCGATGGGCCATACGGGCTTGTAGGCCACGTCCGCGTCCCCCGCCACCACGTGGAAGGCCTCGCCGGCAAGACAAGGCACGTCACTGGTGGTCAGGGCGCCGTCCCCGTCGGTGTCCACGAAGAAGGTCAGATAGCCCGTCAGACCGGCCAGACCCTGTCCCGCCTCGTTGGCCCATACGAAGGCGTGGACGTCCTTGTCGGTCATGGGGAAGAAACCGTCGGTCAGGTGCTTGGTGTTCTCGTCGAAAAACGCCCAGAAGACACGGGCCGGATTCTGCGGGGTCACCGGGCAGCCGTGCGTGATCAAGCCCACCGCCGTGGTGTCCCCCACGCCGTTGTGCACCACCTGCGGCACCAGCAGGCCGTTGTCGTAGATCCCCATCTGATAGGAATGCGCGACGCCGCCGGCCACCACCGCGGCCACGGCAACAGCCAATGGAAATCTTTTCATCGTCTTTCCCCCAATCTTTGTGTTTCCAAGCCTTCCGGCCGGGCGCCCACCGCCGGCAGTCACCCAAACGCGTGGAACCAAACCATAGCAGACTTCGTCGCCGATGTACACGGCCCCAGGACCCGGGCCCGGGCAGCGAAAGGCCGGGACCCGACGGGCCCCGGCCTTGGTCTCGAGCATCAGCCCTGCATCGGGCCCGGCTTACGGATGATGCGGGTTGACCACCGTCTGCCGCGCGCTGAACGCCACGGAGCGGATCACCGAGTAGCTCACCACGCCGTTGCCGTCGGCGCCGTTGTCCCGAGATCCCGGCGGGTCTGCGGGCAAGGTGGCCGGATCCGGCGTCACCCATTCGATGAAGCCGTTCACATAGTCAGCCGGGCGACCCACAATGGTGCTGGGGTCGATGGAATTCTGCTCGGCGTTGGGCAGAGCGAAGTTGACCGACTTGCGGTTCTCTTCGTCGTCGAACATGTTGACCGTGTAGACACCGGAGATGTCGTCGGCCGACCACACGGCGATGGAGGTGGTGTCGCCGTTGGCGATGGAGTAGCGCATGGTGATGGTGTCGCCCACCGGGGCACCCGCGCTCAGGGTGGTGATGCTGGCGGCGTTCATGGTGGTGGGATCGGGGATCCCGGCACCGGCGGTGTCCAGCAGGGCGTCGATGGGCCAGACGGCCTTGTAGGCCACGTCGGCATCGGCGGCCACCACATGGAAGGCCTCGCCGGCCAAGCACTCACCATCGGCTGCATCGATCGTCCCGTTGGCATCGGTGTCCACGAAGAACACGAGGTAGCCCTGCATACCCTCCAGGCCCAGACCGGACTCGTTGGCCCAGACGAAGGAGTAGACGTCGTTGTTCGTCATGGGCACGGCGCCGTCGGTGATGTGCGTGGAGTTCTCATCGAAGAACGTCCAGTAGACGAGGCCCGTCTTGCCGTCGGGATAGGCGGAAAAATCGCAACCGTGGGTGATCAGGCCCACCGCCGTGGTGTCCCCCGCACCGTTGTGGAAAACCTGCGGCACCAGCAGGCCGTGGTCGAACGTACCCATGGTATAGGCACTGGCGGCCCCGGCGCTCATGGCCGCGGCGACTGCAACTGCAATGGGAAGTTTCTTCATGTTTCTCGCTCCTTAGACACTATCGGACCCAAAACCCGACCAGCAGACCGAACCCGGAGCTGCCGGCAGTACCCTCATCAAGCCTAGCCACCCGATACGCAAAACGCAAGCGTATCGCGCAACAGGAATCGCAAATCTGCAACACGTCGCAGAAGTGCTACAAGACGTCCCTGAACTCGTCGCTGCCATATCTCGGCACCCCCCGGGGAAACCTGGCAACCCGTACTGTCGCATCCATGCAACAGCAACGATGGAAGTCGATGACCTGAGAATTCGCCTTCAAAACTAGCATACCGGCAGCCAATCCGCAACGTTTTGTTGTATTTTCACCACCTACGATCTAGGGCGTGCAGCGCTTGCGGTCCAACAGACTGCAAGGCGCGTGATACCACTGGCCATCCAGCTTCTCCCAGCGGTCGTCGATCTCACCCTTGATCAGGTGTTGGCCCATACCCGGCAGCAGGTATTCGATGTATACCTTGACGATGGCCACCGTGTCGCTCTTGGGCTCCACGCGGCGCACCTCGGCCTTCTTGTACACCAGGCCGCCCTTGCGGGCGTACGCCGAGAGGGAGGCCTTCCCGGTGGCCTTGACCTTCTCGTATTCGTAGGCCTTGATCACGTCGCCGGCCATACGCGCCGCCCAGAAGGCCTGGGCGCGCGCGCGCAGGGCCTCCAGGTCCGCGGCACGGCGCTGCTCCGGTGAGGCGCAAGCGACGAGCAAAAGGGCAGCGAGCAGCACGGCGATTCGCCCGAACCGCATCCGACTGCCTTGCGTGACCCACATGATGCCCCCCATGGAAGATGTCCCCGTGGAAGCCGTCTGCGCATCGGGCTGCCCGATGCGCAGCGGCGGCCACATTATAGAGGAGCCTCCCGGTCACGACAGCCTCTTTCACTGCACCGAGGTGGTATGGAGCAACCGGTTGTCGGAAAAATCCGGGTCCGTGGGGGTGCCGTACACCATGGCGCGCAGACGCAGCGTGCCGGCCCGCAGCGGCGTCACCCCGAACACCAGGTCCACCGC
>JALVEU010000372.1 GCA_027030565.1 Gammaproteobacteria bacterium
GCACTCGGGTCTCAATCTCCCGCTTGGGGAGGCGCCGCATGCGCAATGGGAACTCCAGGTTGCGACGCACCGTCATGTGCGGATACAGCGCGTAGTTCTGAAACACCATGGCGATGTCGCGCACCTGGGGCGGCAGGTCGTTGACGCACTGCCCGTCGATGCGGATCTCGCCCTCGGAGGCCGCCTCCAGCCCTGCCAGCATGCGCAGGAGGGTCGACTTGCCGCAGCCGGAAGGTCCCACGACCACCAGGAATTCACCGTCGGGGATCTGCAGCGAGAACCGGTGCACGGCATGGGTGCCGTCCGCGTAGGTCTTGGATACCGCGTGGAACTCGACGTGAGCCATGGCAAGCTGGGCCTTCGGGGCGGGACGGCACGGCGCGGACCACGTTACGGTGGATCGGGCGTGCCGGCCGCAGCGGGTGGACGATGGCACCTCGGCCTCGCGGCGCGTAAGCCTAACCCATGGGGATGGCCAGGGGAATTCCGGGGTGACTGGATCGTGTGAGAGGCCGTGCCGTGACCGGCATCGCCCGTCGCAGTGGGAAAACCCGGTATCCTAGGCGCCCGTCCCTGGTGCCGCAGGAAGGCGGCTTTGGCAGGCATCCCATGTTCCATCCGCTGTCGGTCTACATCGGCTTGCGTTACACGCGGGCCAAGCGACGCAACCACTTCATCTCGTTCATTTCCCTGGTCTCCATGGTGGGCGTGGCGCTGGGCATCACCGTGCTCATCACGGTGTTGTCGGTGATGAACGGATTCCAGGAGGAGGTCCGGGCACGCATCCTCGGGATGGTCTCCCACGCCACGGTGAGCGACTTCAGCGGCCGGCTGAGGGACTGGCGCAGCCTGCAGGCGCGCATCGCGCCCTTGCCCGAGGTGGTGGGGACGGCCCCCTACGTGGAGGGGCAGGCCATGATCGCCCGGGGTGAAGTGGTCAGCGGCGTGCTGGTGCGCGGCGTGGATCCGGCCGAGGAGCCGCGCGTCTCCGACGTGGGCGAGCACATGGTCTCGGGCCGGCTGTCCGATCTGCAGCCCGGTCGCTATCGCATCGTTCTTGGGGCCGAGCTGGCGCGTGCGCTGGGCGTGGTGCCGGGGGACAAGGTGATCCTGGTGGCTCCGGAGGCCACCGTCACGCCCGCCGGTATCCTGCCCAAGCTGCGCCGGTTCACGGTGAGCGGGATCTTCGAGGTGGGCATGGGCGACTACGATCGCGGCGTGGCCTTGGTGCATCTGGCCGATGCGCAGCGCCTGTTTCGGTTGGGCGATGCAGTGACGGGACTGCGGCTGAAGCTGGCCGACCTTTTCCAGGCGCCTTGGGTGGCCCACGAGCTCTCCCGCCTGCTGGGGGGACACTACTGGGTGCGGGACTGGACGCGGCAGTATGCCAACTATTTCCGAGCGGTGCGCATGGAAAAGACCATGATGTTCGTGATCCTGGCCATGATCATCGGCGTGGCGGCTTTCAACATCGTCTCCACCCTGGTGATGCTGGTCACCGACAAGCAGGCCGACATCGCCATCCTGCGTACACTGGGCCTCACGCCGCGTCGCGTCATGACGATCTTCGTGGTGCAGGGCTCGATGATCGGGTTGCTGGGGACGCTGGCGGGGGTGATCGGGGGCGTGGCACTGGCCCTCAACGTGGAGCGGATCGTGCCCTGGGTCGAGCGGCTCATGGGGCGCAAGCTGCTCCCCCCGGACGTGTACTACATCAGCGAGCTGCCCTCCAGGCTGCAGTGGGGCGACGTGTGGCAGGTGGCGGGCCTGGCTTTCGTGCTCGCGGTGGGCGCGACGCTGTATCCGGCCTGGCGCGCCGCGCGGGTGCAGCCCGCCGAGGCCCTGCGGTATGAGTGACTCTGCTGCGGTGGTGCGTTGTGCGCACCTGGCCAAGACCTACCGGGACACCGGGGTCCCGTGCACCGTGCTCACCGACGTGAATCTCGAGGTGGGCGTGGGGGAGCGGGTGGCGGTGGTGGGGGCCTCCGGCAGTGGCAAGAGCACCCTGCTGCACCTGCTCGGTGGCCTCGACCTGCCCACGGCGGGGGAGGTGTGGGTGGACGGCGAGCCCATGACGCGTCTCGGCGATGCCGCGCGCAGTCTGCTGCGTAACCGGGCCCTGGGCTTCGTCTATCAGTTCCATCACCTGTTGCCGGAATTCACCGCCCTGGAGAACGTGGCGTTGCCGCTGCTGATCCGCGGCGAACGGCCGCGTCAGGCGCGCGAGGCGGCCGCCTCGTTGCTGGGGCAGGTGGGGTTGGCGGCGCGCACCCGGCACAAGCCCGGCGAGCTCTCCGGTGGCGAGCGGCAGCGCGTGGCCATTGCGCGCGCCGTGATCACGCGTCCCCGCGCCGTGTTGGCCGACGAGCCCACGGGCAACCTGGATCGCCGTACCGCAGCCCAGGTGCTCGAGCTCATGCTGGAGCTCAACCGGGTGCAGGGGACCGCCCTGGTGGTGGTCACCCACGACCCGCAGTTGGCGGCGCGTATGGAGCGGGTCTACGTACTCGACGACGGGGTGTTGCACCCCCAGGCGGGGGATGGATGGAAAGCACAGCGGACGAGGGCCGGAGCGAAGGGGTTGCACCCCCAGGCGGGGGATGGATGAATCACCGGTGCGTTCAGTGCGGATCCCGGGAGGCCACGGCGTGTCCGCGGGTGGCCCCGCGCTTGGCGGGCCGCCGGTGGCGCACGCGCCGGCGTGCCCGTTCGCGCAGTACGTGCCAGCGCCACAGGGCGCGGACGGCCAGATAGCCCAGCGCGGCAGCGAGGGTGCCCACCACCAGGCTGCCGAGGAACAGGGGCTGCCAGACATGGCCGAACTCCTGCATGAGCCAATGCAGACTGGGGGCGAACTCGGGTGGCTCGCCGTGCCGACCCAGGATCCATGCGCCGATGCGGTAGGTGGTGTAGAAGACCGGCGGGATGGTGACGGGGTTGGTGATCCAAACCAGGCCGACGGACATGGGCAGGTTGACCCGGCACAAGATGGCCAGCGCCGCGGCGAGGAGCATCTGGCCGGGCAGCGGTACGAAGGCGCAGAACAGGCCCACGGCCATGGCGCCGGCGGCGGAGCGGCGGTTCAGATGCCATAGGTTGGGGTCGTGGAGCAGCTCACCGAACACCCGCCGCAGCGTACGGTGCTTGCGCACGTGGTGCGCCTCGGGGAGATAACGTTTCAGGAACTTGCGGGGCATGGCGACACCGAGGGGCTACGGGCTCCAGGCCCCGTGCAGCGGGTGACCTACGGCGGACGCCATGCAGCGGCTCATGTGTTCACGCGGGTGTCTGCGGACGGCCCACTCCGGCAACGTCCATTTGAGAGGCTGCACCCCGGCCGGCCTCCCGCGGCCGTCCTGTGTGCCGACGAACTCAGGTTAGCACGGATCCATTGCGGCGTGGCATGTGGGCGCTCGCTTTCTTGATCGGAATCGGTGTGTTGCAGCTGCAGGCACAGCTGCCGCCCGCGTGGCTCGCCGGCGCTGTACCGGCCCTGGCGCTGGCGGGCTGGTGGCTTGCCCGGCGCCGGGATCGTGGTGAACGTTGGATGCGCCTCGTCTGCCTGGCGGCCGCGGGCTTCGCCTGGGCATGGCTCGCGGCCTGGGTTCGGCTCGACACCGGGCTGGCACCGGAGTTCGAGGGAAGCGACCTGGTGGTGACGGGCCGCGTGCTGGGACTGCCGGAACACCTGGAACGGCGGCTGCGTTTCCGGTTTGCCGTCGAGGGCATGGCGCCGGCCGAGGCCCTACAGGGGTCCCCGCCGCTGGTGGTGCGCCTCAACAGCTACGGCGCGCTGCAGGCCCTGCACGCGGGCGAGCGCTGGCGGCTGGTGGTGCGCCTCAAGCGGGCGCGCGGACTGCGCAATCCGGGCGCCTTCGACTACGAGGCATGGCTGCTCACCCAGGGTATCCGCGCCACGGGGTACGTGCGCCGCGATCCGCGCAATCGCCTGCTCGAGGCCCCGTCGTCCATGATGCACCCCGCGGCGCTGCGCGAAGCGCAGCGTGAGCGCCTCTTGCGGCTCACCGAAGGCCTGCCCAATGCGCCCTTCCTCCTCGCCCTGGTCCTGGGCGACCGTTCGGCGGTTCCCCAGGATCGCTGGCGGCTGTTGCTGGATACCGGGACCAATCATCTGCTGGCCATCTCGGGCCTGCACGTGGGGATGGTGGCGGCGCTGGCCGGCTGGTTGACCGCATGGCTCTGGCGCCGCTGCCCGCGGCTGGCGCTGCGCTGGGCGGCACCCCGGGCCGGCGCCATGGCGGCCGTGTTCGCGGCCCTGGGCTATGCGGGATTGGCCGGATGGAGTGTGCCGACCCAGCGCGCGTTCGTCATGGTGATGGCCGCGGTAGGCGGCCTGATCCTGGGGCGGGCGCTGCGCCCGGCCAGGGCTCTGGGTCTGGCGCTGGTGGCCGTACTCGCACTGGATCCCTTCGCCGTGCTGTCGGCGGGTTTCTGGCTCTCCTTCGCTGCGGTGGCGATCCTGATCTCGGTCGCGCTGCCCCGGGGGACGGCACGCCCATGGTGGCAGGCCGGGGGAAGAGCCACGCTGCTGGTGGGGCTTGGACTGATGCCATTGACCCTGTGGTTCTTTCAACGCGCGGCACTCTACGCGCCGCTTGCCAACCTCTGGGCCGTCCCCTTGGTGAGCCTGGCGACGGTTCCTCTGGCACTGGCGGGCACCGCGGCCGGATGGCTCTGGGAACCGGGGGGTCGCTTCCTGCTCTGGATGGCGGGTGGGTCACTGGACCTGCTGTGGCCGGTGCTCGAGTGGGTGGACGCGCTCCCGGGCGGCCTCTGGAGCGGTGCGCCGAGACCGCTCGCGATACTCACGGCCCTGGTGGGGCTGGCGTGGGGACTGGCGCCTCCCGGCTGGCCGGCACGCGCGGCCGGTTGGGTGCTGGTGTTGCCGTTGTGGACGTCCGTCCGGGGTGCGGCGCTGCCCCCTGGCCAGTGGCGGGCGACCATGCTCGACGTGGGACAGGGCCTGTCGGTGATCGTGCAGACCGCTGGACATGCGCTGGTGTTCGACACGGGCCCGCGGTTCAGCGAGCGGTTCAATGCGGCCCAGGCCGCGGTGATCCCCGCGCTGCGCCGACTGGGGGTGCACGCCCCGGACGCGCTGGTCGTCAGCCACGGGGACAACGACCATGCGGGCGGCCTGGAGCCGTTGCTGCAGGCCTACCCGCGGATGCACGTGTGGAGCGGCGATGGAGGGCTGGTCCGCGAACGAGGCGCGCAGCCCTGCACGGCGGGAACCACCTGGCGCTGGGACGGGGTGACGTTCACGTTCGTGCATCCGCCTTCGGGCTGGGAGGCGGACGAGAACGATGCGGCCTGTGTCCTGCGGGTCTCGGCGTCCATGGGCGCGCTGCTGCTCGCCTCGGACATCGAAGCGGCGGCCGAGGCGCGGCTCGCTCGGCTGCCCGGGATCACCGCGGAGGTCCTGCAGGTGCCCCACCACGGCAGCCTGAGCTCTTCCACGCCGGCCTTCCTCGACGCGGTGGCGCCGCGCATCGCACTGGTGTCGGCGGGCTATCGCAACCGCTGGGGATTTCCCGGACCCGAGGTGGTCGCGCGCTATGCAGCGCGCGGCATTCGCCTACTCGACACCGCCGGGAGCGGCGCCATCACGGTGGGCCAGACGCCCGAGGGTGGCCCGGGCGTATTGCGCCGGGAGCGCATCGATGGGCGGCATTACTGGACGGCGCTGCCCTGAGACCGGCAGCAGGGCTAGAATGGTTGCCCGGGAAGCATCGGGAGGTGAGTTTCGTGCTGGAGATCATTCGCGCCGGTGGCTGGCTGATGGTGCCGATCCTGTTGGGTTCGGTACTCGCCATGGCCATCGTCCTGGAGCGGTTGTGGAGTCTGCGAACACGCCGGGTGATGCCGCCGGGCCTACTCGACCGCGTGCTGCGGGCCTATCAGAAAGGTGCGCTGAGCGACAAGCAGATCACCAACCTGCGCGAGGGTTCGCCCCTGGGGCGGATCTTGGCTGCAGGTCTCGCCTACCGCGATGCACCGCGTGAGGTGATGAAGGAGGTCATCGAGGATACCGGCCGCCACGTGGCACACGGCTTGGAGCGCTATCTGAATACGCTCGGTACCATCGCCGCCGTCTCGCCCCTGCTGGGGCTGCTGGGCACGGTGCTCGGCATGATCCAGGTCTTCAGCGTCATCACCTCGGTGGGGGTGGGGGATCCCACGGAGCTGGCCAGCGGTATCTCCCAGGCGCTCATCACCACGGCAGCGGGGATCTCGGTGGCGGTGCCGGCCCTGATCTTCCACCGCTACTTCCGTGGCAAGGTGAACCGTCTGGTGGTGGAGATGGAGGCCGAGGCGCTCAAGCTGGTGGAGATGATGCACGCCCGGCGCGTGGACGCGAGGGTGGCGGCATGAGGTTCCGACTCCGCTCCGAAGAACCGGCCGAGATCAATCTGACCCCGCTGATCGACGTGGTCTTCCTGCTGCTCATCTTCTTCATGGTGACCACCACCTTCAATCGCTACGCGGAGCTCAAGATCGACCTGCCCAAGGCCTCCCAGCAGCCGGTGCGCCCGCCCAAGGCCACGGAGCTGGTGGTCGATGCCCGGGGCCACTACTACCTCGACGGGCACCCGCTGGTGAACACGCGCCTGGAGACGCTGGTCAAGGCCCTGCGGGAGCTGCGAGCCGACGACGACTCCACTCCCTTGGTGATCCGTGCCGATGCGAGGACCACCCACCAGTCGGTGGTCACCGCCATGGACGCGGCGGGTCGGGTGGGTATC
>JALVEU010000373.1 GCA_027030565.1 Gammaproteobacteria bacterium
CAGCAGCTGCGCCTGGAACAGTACCAGGACGGGCTGGGCGACACGGGTTTCCTGCCCCCCACCCAGGTGCGCGACGCCGAGCGGCTGCGTGATCAGAAACGGGCCCTGCGCTATTTCGTGGTGCAGGTCGACCCGGCTGCGATCAAGGCCCGGCTGAAGGAAGAGGAGATCAAGGCCTACTATCAGTCCCACCTCGCCGAGTTTCAGCGCCCGGCACAGGTGCGCGTGCGGTACGTGCGCGTGAGCCTCGAGGATCTGGAGCGACGGGTGCCCGTAGACGAGGAGGTGCTGCGCGCCTTCTACGAAGAACAGGCCGACCGCTATGTGACGCCCGAAGAACGTCGCGTGCGCCACATCGTGGTGCGGTTTGGGGGGGACTCCGGACGTACCGAGGCGCAGGCCCGTAAGCGCATCCAGGAAGCCGCCGAGCGTCTGGCCAAGGGGGAGCCCTTCGCGGAGGTGGCCAAGGCATTCTCGGACGACGAGCTCACCCGCGACAAGGGCGGCGACCTGGGCTGGGTGGCCCGCGGCGACCTGTCACGCGACTTCGATGCCGTGGCATTCAAACTGGAGCCGGGGCGACCGAGCGATCCAGTCAAGGTGGGCAAGACCTATCAGATCATCGAGGTGACCGACGTGCGTCCGGCCAAGCAGAAGGGCTTCGAGGAGGTGCGCGAGCAGGTCGCCCGGGAGTATCGTCGGCGGGAGGCGGAGCGCCTGTTCCTCGATGTCACCGAACAGATGTTGACCTTGGGTTTCGAGCAGCCCGACACCCTGCAACCGGTGGCCGACGCCGTGGAGGGCGAGGTGCGGGAGAGCGACTGGTTCTCGCGTGAGGCGGGTGAAGGCATCGGCGCCGAGCCACTGGTGCGGGAGGCGGCGTTCAGCGAAGAGGTCTACGAAGAGGGGCGCAACAGCGAACTCATCGAGCTGCCCGACGGCTCGGTGGTGATGCTGCGCGTAGCCGACAAACGCCCGGCCGAGGCCCTGCCCTTGGAGGAGGTGCGCGATCGGGTGGTTGAACGCCTCGCCTTGGAGAAGGCCCGTGAGGAGGCCGAGCGCAAGGGTGTCGAGGCGGTCAGGCGCCTGCGCACGGGCGCCGATCCGGCCCAGGTGGCCTCGCAGCTGGGCACCGAACTGGAGCGGCCGGGCGCCATCACGCGCCGGGATCGCAAGGTGCCCGCACCCATCCGCATGCACGTGTTCGTGCTGGAGCGTCCGGAGCCGGGTAAGCCGGTGGTCGACGGGTTGCCGCTGGAGGCCGCGCGCTACGCCGTGGTGATCCTGGATGCAGTGGAAGACCCCGAGGTGGATCGAGCCGATCCGAAGCTGTTCGCCCAGTTGGCCCGGATCTACGGGGGCCGTGAGCTGGAGGCCGCTCTGCACGCCCTGGAGGCCGGCGCCGAGGTGGAAGTCGAGGCCGGAGGCCAGTAGGACACCACAGCTCGCGCCCGGCTCCGCGTAGCACCATGGCTCTGCACTGGCAAATTCTCCTCGCGGTATTGCTCGGTGCCGCGGCGGGTCTGGCCACCGGGCCGGACGGCCTGCTGTTGGGTGTGCCGCTGGTGGGGGCATTCGACTTTGTGGGCACGCTGTTCCTCAACGCCCTCAAGATGCTCATCGTCCCTCTGGTGATGTCCTCGCTCATCGTGGGCGTGGGGAACGTGGGCGGTGCGGCGGGTCTGGGTCGCCTCGGTCTGAAGACGGTGGCCTATTACCTGGCCACCTCGCTGATCGCCATTCTCATCGGTCTGGCCTGGGTCAATGTGGCCAAACCCGGCATCATGGATGGCCGGCCCGCCGGCGAGGTCCTGGGTCTGGAGGCCGACACCGCCGAGGTGGCCGACAGCGTCCGGGACAAGGGGACGGGCGACCTGGTGGCCGTATTCCTGCGCATGGTGCCTCCGAACATCGTGCAGGCGGCCGCCAACGGCCAGATGCTGGGGCTCATCTTCTTCAGCCTGCTGTTCGGCTATTTCACGGCGCAGATCCGCGACGAGGCGGGCCGGGTCCTGCACCGGTTCTGGGACGGGGTCTACCGGGTGATGATGCGCATGACCGAGCTCATCATGCGGCTGGCGCCGGTGGGCGTGTTTGGGCTGGTGGCCAAGACTCTGGCCCATGCGGGGCTTGCGGCATTGCTGCCCCTTGCGGGGTTCTTCTTCACGGTGTTGGGTGCCCTGGCCCTGCACCTGTTCGTGGCGTTGCCTCTGCTGCTGCGCGTGATCGGCGGCGTGAGCCCCCTGCGTCACTTCAAGGCCATGCTCCCGGCCCTGCTCACGGCGTTCTCCACGGCCTCGTCCTCGGCCACCCTGCCCGTCACCTTGGAGAGCGTGGAGAAACGCGCGGGGGTCTCCAACCGCACCGCGGGGTTCGTGCTGCCGCTGGGGGCCACCATCAATATGGACGGAACGGCCCTGTACGAGTGTGTGGCGGCATTGTTCATCGCCCAGGCCTACGGGCTGGAACTGAGCTTCGCCCAGCAGTTCACCGTGGTGATCACCGCCCTGCTCACCTCCATCGGGGTGGCCGGCATCCCCTCGGCGAGCCTGGTGGCCATCACCATCATCCTGGCGGCCATCGGCCTGCCCGCGGAGGGGGTCGGTCTGATCCTTGCCGTGGACCGCTTGTTGGACATGTCTCGCACGGCGGTGAACGTGTTCTCGGACTCCTGCGGCGCCGTGATCATCGCTCGCAGCGAGGGGGAGCGGCAGGTCCTGGCCGAGGATCCGGAGGAGCGGATGCGACGCCTCGCCTCGGCCTGAGCACGGGGCGGGTACGTCCTTAGTCGGCGGCTCCGTAGCCACTCATGCCGACGATGCTGTAGCCGGCGTCCACGTAGGTGATCTCCCCCGTGATGCCCGAGGCGTAGTCCGAGCACAGGAAGGCGGCGGCCTTGCCCACGTCTTCGATGGTCACGTTGCGTCGCAGGGGTGCATTGGCGGCCACGTGTTCCAGCATCTTGCGGAAGTCACCGATTCCGGCGGCCGCCAGCGTGCGGATCGGGCCGGCCGAGATGGCGTTCACGCGGGTGCCCTCGGGACCCAGGGTGTAGGCGAGATAGCGCACGTTGGCCTCCAGGCTCGCCTTGGCCAGGCCCATGACGTTGTAATTGGGCACGGCGCGCACCGCCCCCAGGTAGCTCAGCGTCAGCAGGGCTCCGTTGCGGCCCTTCATCATGGGCCGGGCGGCCCGGGCCAGGGCCGTGAAACTGTAGCTGGAGATCTCGTGGGCGGTTCTGAAGCCTTCTCGTGTGGTGCGTTCCACGAAGTCGCCCTCCAACTGTTCCTTGGGCGCGAAGGCCACCGAGTGGACCAGGGCGTCCAGCCCGTCCCAGTGCGTGGCCAAGGTGTCGAATACCGCAGCGATCTGCCCGTCGTCCGCCACGTCACAGGGCAGCACGATCTCCGAGTCCAGCTCTGCGGCCAGTTTCTCCACACGGCCCCTGAGTCGGTCGTTCTGGTAGGTGAAGGCCAGCTCAGCCCCTTCGGCTCGCATGGCCTGGGCGATACCCCAGGCGATGGAACGGTTGCTGGCCACCCCGACGATCAAAACGCGTTTGCCTGCGAGCAGTGCCATGCCGGGCTCCTGAGCGTGAGACGGAAATGGCGTAAGATCATAACCGTTTTGGCTCCAGCATCCGAAGACCGAGCTTGAAGCCCGAGCCGCCACGCCATGCATCTTTGCGCCGTTGCCGTTTCCCGGACAGGAAAGCCGGGCTGCGGCGCGCTCGGGGATGGGTGATGGCCCTCGCGGCCGTCCTGGTGGGCGGCTGCGGACCCGCTCCCTGGAACAACCCCTATCCGGGGGGGCTGCTCAGGGAGGACGTGTTGCTCGGGGCCTTCACCGAGGAGCCCAAACATCTGGATCCGGCGCGCTCCTACAGCAGCAACGAGTACCGGTTCCTGGCCCAGATCGTCGAGCCTCCGCTGCAATATCACTATCTGAAACGCCCCTACCGGCTGGTTCCGCTCACCGTGGAGTCCGTGCCGCGGGGTGTGGCCCTGGACGCCGCAGGACAGCCGATCGAGCCCGGACAGCCCCCCGCATACACGGAGTACGTGCTCCGGTTGCGCCCGGGGATCCGTTATCAGCCCCACCCGGCCTTTGTGCGCGACGGGCGTGGCCGTTACCGCTATCACGCGCTGGGCGACACGTTGGACGCCGCGCTGCGGAATCCGGCCGACTTTCCCGAACAGGCCAGCCGGGAGCTGACGGCCGAAGACTACGTCTATCAGATCAAACGCCTCGCCGATCCGCGCAACCACTGCCCCATCGCGGGCCTGCTCTCCGAGTACATCGTGGGCTTCCGAGAGCTCAACCAGACGCTGGCCGAGCGCGACCGGCAGGGCCTGGACGCCGGGCGGTGGCGCGATCTGCGCCAGTACCCGTTGGCGGGGGCGGAGGCGCTGGATCGGTACCGGTTGCGCATCCGCATCCGGGGCCGTTACCCGCAGTTCGTCTACTGGCTGGCCATGCCGTTCTTCGCCCCCATGCCCTGGGAGGTGGATCGGTTCTACGCCCAGCCGGTGCTCGCCGAGCGCAACATCACGCTGGACCGGTTTCCGGTGGGCACGGGGGCCTTCCTTCTGGCCGAGAACGACCCCAACCGGCGGATCGTGCTGGCGCGCAATCCCAATTTCCACGGCGAGACCTATCCGGAGGCCGGTGAGCCGGGCGACCGTGCCGCCGGTCTGCTGCGAGACGCCGGGCGACCCCTGCCGTTCGTCGAGCGGGCGGTCTACAGCCTGGAGAAGGAGACCATCCCCTACTGGACCAAGTTCCTGCAGGGTTACTACGACACCTCCGGTGTGACCTCCGACAGCTTCGATCAGGCCATCCGTGTGGCCGGGGGCGAGAAGCTCGAATTGACCGACGCCATGCGCGCGCGTGGCATCGGGCTGATCTCGGCGGTCACCACGTCGATCTTTTACATGGGATTCAACATGCTGGATCCCGTGGTGGGCGGCTACGGTCCGCGCAAGCAGGCCCTGCGCCACGCCATCGGCATCGCCGTGGACTATGGCGAGTTCATTTCCATCTTCCTCAACGGGCGCGGGGTGGAGGCCCACAGTCCCATCCCCCCCGGGATCTTCGGTCATCTGGAGGGTCGGGAGGGGATCGATCCCTATCTCTTCGACTGGGTCGAGGGGCGTCCTCGGCGCAAGCCCATCGCCGAGGCGCGCCGGTTGCTGGCCGAGGCGGGTTACCCGAACGGGATCGACCCGGCCACCGGCAAGCCCCTGGTGTTGTACTTCGACACACTGGGCACGGGTCCGGAAGACCGGGCGCGGCTCAACTGGTTCCGCAAACAGTTCGCCAAGCTGGGCATCCAGCTGGTGATTCGCAACACCGACTACAATCGCTTTCAGGACAAGATGCGCAGCGGCACCGCACAGATCTTCCAGTGGGGTTGGAACGCCGACTATCCGGATCCGGAGAACTTTCTGTTTCTGCTCTATGGACCCAACGGCAAGGTCCAACACGGCGGTGAGAACGCGGCCAACTATGCGAACGCGGAGTTCGACCGCCTGTTCGAGCGCATGCGCGCCATGGACGATGGTCCGGAGCGCCTGGCCATCATCCGGCAGATGGTGCAGCTCGTGCAGCGCGACGCCCCCTGGTTGTTCGGCTACTATCCCAAGACTCTGAGCCTGCACCATGCCTGGGTGGGGAATCTCAAACCCAACCTCATGGCCAACAACACCCTCAAATACCTGCGCGTCGAGGGCGCCGAGCGCGCCCGCCGGGCCGCGGATTGGAATCAACCCGTGCTGTGGCCGTTGGGGGGGCTGGCCGTTGGATTCGTGCTGCTGGTGGTCCCGGTCTGGCGCGTCCATCGTCGCCGCGAGCGGGAGCGTGCGCTGTGATCGCCTACATCCTCCGGCGCCTGCTTTATGCCGTTCCTATCGTGCTCGGGGTGAACGTGCTCACCTTCGTGCTGTTCTTCGTGGTGAACACGCCCGACGACATGGCGCGCATGTTCCTCGGCGAAAAGCGCGTGACCCCCGAGCAGATCGAGCAGTGGAAGGCCGAGCGGGGCTACGACAAGCCGTTGTTCTACAATCCCCGTGCGCAGGGATTGAAACGTTTCACCGAGACCATCTTCGCCGAGAAGTCCCTGGGGCTGTTCCTGTTCGATTTCGGCAAGTCCGACTCCGGACGCGACATCGGCCAGGACATCCGCACCCGCATGTGGCCGAGCCTCGCCATCGCCGTGCCCACGCTCCTGGTGGGTTTGGCGTTCAACATCAGCCTTGCGCTGCTGGTGGTCTATCTGCGCGGTACGGCCCTGGACACGGGTGCGGTGGTGCTCACCGTGGCGCTCATGTCCATCTCGAGCCTCTTCTACATCATCGGCGGACAGTACGTCTTCGGAAAGCTCATGCGCCTGGTGCCCATCTCCGGCTACGAGCCGGGCCTGGATGGACTGCGTTTCCTGGTCCTGCCCGTGGCCGTGGGGGTGATCTCCGGCATCGGTTCGGGAACGCGCTGGTACCGAACGCTGTTTCTGGAGGAGATGGGCAAGGACTACGTGCGCACCGCGCGGGCCAAGGGCCTGAGCGAGGCGGTGGTGCTGTTCCGCCACGTGCTGCGCAACGCCTTGATCCCCATCCTCACGGGTGTGGTGGTCATCCTGCCGTTGTTGTTCCTGGGCAGCCTGATCATCGAATCGTTTTTCGGGATCCCTGGCCTGGGCAGCTACACCATCGAGGCCATCAACCGGCAGGATT
>JALVEU010000374.1 GCA_027030565.1 Gammaproteobacteria bacterium
AGCGGATGAGCTCCGCCTGGTCGGCCGTGAGCAGCACCACCTGAAAGTCGCCCTGCGGGGTGCGGAAGACCTCCAGCCGCAGCCCCGGGGTACGGCCCATCAGACTGTCGGCGAAGGCCTGGGCGCGGTAGGGGCGGCTGAAGCGCAGTAGGGGATGGCGGCGCTCGGCGGCGTAGCGATCCGGGCCGGACTCGGCGCTCACTACGTAGCGCAGGTGGCGCAGTACGTAGTCCGCATACCAGCGCGCGCCCCTGGGCAGGGCACCGCGGGTATCGATCCGGCCGGGCCCGTGGTTGTAGGCTGCGACGGCGCGGCGCAGGTCGCCGCCGTAGCGCTCGATCAACTCGGCCAGATAACGCGCGCCGGCGTCGATGTTGGTGCAGGGCTCGAACAGGTCCGAGCGCCGCCGGATACCCAGGTGGCGGGCGGTCGTCGGCCAACGGATCTGCATGACGCCCAGGGCCTCGGCTCGGGAGTGGGCCTTGGGGTCGAAGTCGCTCTCGCCGCGGGCCACGGCCAGCAGCAGTACGAGGGGCACACCGTGGGCATCGGCCGCACGCCGGAAGCAGTCCATGTGTGGAAACTCGCGGGCCGGTTGCAGGGCGCCGGCCTGGGCCGCAAATGCCGTCCAGTCCTGGATGGGTACCGCTGCGCGGGCTGCCAGGGCGCTCAGGGCCACCAGCAGCCCGAGGCCGGCGATCTCCAGCCTATGGGCCGGCATGGTGGGCCTCTGGGTCCATGAGCCGCAGCCCCGTGCTGCGCTCGATCTGCTCCAGGGCGGCCTGCAGCTCCGCATCGTCGTGCACACGTAGGGCCGCCTGGTAGCCATCCCTGGATTCCAGCACCTCCACAGGCACACCGCTGGCCGCCTGCACCCGCGCGGCAAAGCCCAGCGCGGCGCTGCGCACGGTGAACGGCCCCCAGAAAGGAACGAGCCGGGTCGCCGAGGCCACGCTGGCGGATGCGGTGCCGCCGGAGGCGTCCACGGCCGGGATCATGGGGTGCACGGACTCGGCGTCGTTCGCGGAAGTGGGATCGTCGGGCGGTCGGTTCTCCGCCACCGGTGCCGGCGTTCGGGTGGGGACCTGCGGGGCATGGGGTGCCGGAGGCGATGCCCCCTCGGGCCCGGCTTCCCGGCCCGCTTCGGGGCGCTGCAACGCATGCCGGGGCCCGTTTGCGCCCATGGAGCCGGACCTCACTTCCCGCACCCGTGCCGCGATCCACTCCAGGCCGGCCCCTGCGAGTGCGTGCATGCGGGCCTTCTGTGCATCGCTGGCGAATATGGCGAACACCGCCACGGCGCCGACGAGGAATCCCAGCAGACGCACGGCTCAGCCCTCCACGCTGCGGTAGCGGATCCGGCGTACCACCCAATCCACGCGCCCTTCGGCGTTGGCCAGCAGTGCATCCAGCCGGCTGGCCCAGCGCCGCGCCTGGTCGGCTGTCCAGACCGCTGGGGTGTCAGCGGTGCAGGGCTCGGGGAGCCGGTGCAGGTGTTCGAGCAGCGCGCTGGGGACGTCGGCGGCCAGGGCCAGGGCATAGACCGCACCCATGCCCTCGCGCCAGGCGGCGTTGAGGGCCACTGCTGTGGAGCCGGGCACGCGACAATGTGTGGGTTCCAGGCGCAGGATCCGGCCCTGAGGCGTGAGCTGCACCAGCAACACGCTCGCCGGTGATCCCGCCGTCTGGACGCGTGCCCCCAGACAGGCCCCCGGGATCACGGGGGTCTCGGGCCTCAGGCCGCTCCCGGCCCGGCCCACGGGGGCGTCACAACGGGCGTGCAATGGGGTGTGCACGATCTCCAGACTGCGCACGCGCGGGTGGCTGGGTGCTCCGGGCGCGGGCGGCCGCGTCCGCCGGCCAGCGGTGGAGGCCGTCATGGTCTGCCGGGACGGCGTCAGGCGGAGGTAGGCGGCAGTGTCGATGCCGGCCACCGTGCGACGCCGGGTCTCCACGGACACCCAGACTTGCACCAGGTCTGCACCGAGTCGGTGCCATTCGAGCACCAGGCGGTGCGTGGCCCGTTTGGGGTCGCGGACCACGGTGACCCGCTGCATGCGGGCCAGCACGTTGTCCAGGATTGCGGCCATGGTGCGGATGGGTTCCGGGGCATGTCGCGGACGCACCAGGTACACCCGGGCCTCGGAGAGTCCCTCGCGGGCGAGCAGGCAACTCAGGCTGTTGGCGAAGTGGGCGGCAGCCAGATCGGCCTCGTCCGGCCCGAAGGGCAGTTCGCGGACCCCGCGCAGGAGGGGGTCGGCCCGGGTCTCGCGCAGCGCCGCAAGCTCGGCCGGTCGCAACCGGCCTGCCCAGCTGTAGCGAACGCCGCTCACCCATTGTGACTCGTGGGTGTCGAAGATGCGTACGGTCACCCGGTGCACGCCTTCGGCCTCGGCCTGGGTCTCGATACCGATGAAATAGTCGGCGTGGTGCGGGGGTGCGCAGTCGGGCGTCCAACGCCGCCGGTGGAACGGGTCGGCGGCATCGGGTGCCCCGGGCAGCCGCACGCCTGGAAGCCCGGCCAGGGCATCGGTGATCTCGCTGCGCAGACGTAGGGTGAGTCCGTCGATGCGCCCCTCCAGCCGCCCCTCGGTCATGCGCACCACGGCGAACCGCTGTCCACGGAAGCGGGGTGAGCGGGCGAGGGTCTCCTGGAGCCCCGGTAGGAGCACCACCCGCGTCCAGGTGTCGAGGTACTGGCCCGGCCCCCGCCTTGGTTCGGTGACCTGGCAGCCCGCCAGCACCGTCAGCACCCCCACCAGGAGCACGACCGGCAGTCCGGGCCGAGCCCCGGTACGATGCGCGGGTGCCACCGGGGGGCTGCCATCCCTCAGGGCCCACCGCTGAGGGGTGGGAGGGGCCTCGGCGCGGGTGCACCGACAGCGCATGTCACTCATGGGGCCCTTCCCGCAGGCGCACGTGGCCTGCTGCGTCGATCTCGATCACGCCGCTGTCTCGTGAACGGATGAACGCCGCGATGCGCTGCTCCAGGTCCTGGGGGAGGGTGACCCCCCAGACCAGCCGGTCGTCGTCACCCGCGGCCATGAGGAATGTGCCCGGCACGGTGCTGGTCTCCATCTCGTGGTAGGCCCGGGGGCCCGGACCTTCTCGGAGCCGGATGCGGGCGCCGATGATCTCCACCTGGCGGAAGCGACCGTGGGGCGTGCGGGCGTACATCCGCACCCGGCCCGTGGCCACCAGATGGGTGAGGGCCCGGGCCGAGGCGAAGCGCAGAGTGAAGCCGCCCGGGCGCTTCGCGGGTGGTGCCGGGTCTGGATCGAGAGCTCGCGGGACGTGCCGCATTGAGGCCGGTGGAGGCGAGGTATCGGAGGAGGTGTCCGTCAGACGAGACCCGGTCGGCGGGGGCGGCGTCTCGGCGCGCGTGGTATGGTCGCGCCTGCTACCTTCGGGCGGCGGGTCTGGAACGAAGGCCCGGCGCGAAGAACGGACCGGTGCGGTGGGCTCCGCCCGGGGCGTGTCCATGGTCTTGCTCATGGGCTTGTCGGCCTCTGCAACAGACGCCGTTGGAGGGCGCAGGGGCACGCCGCGCACCAGGGCGAAGACGGCCATGAGCGCGAGCGCCAGGATGGCCACGAAGCGCATGGTGTCGGTCTGCAGCTCCTGTTCGGCAGCGTCGCGGACATGGTGGGTTCCATGACGGCGGTGCATCAGCGGCATGGCGCTCGGTCCTGGGACGCCGGCAGCCGTTCACGGATGTCGGCCAGCAGTGCCTCGATGCGTTCGCCCTGATCGGCGTCCAGGGCCGCGTAATAGCCGCGCAGGCGTGTGCCTGCATGGAGCGTCTTGCAGACGCGCAGGAGATAGCCGCCGGCTCCGCCGACGATGGTGGTGGTCAGCGCCGTGAGAATGCCGCCCTGCACGAGTCGGTCGAGGATGCCTGCGGCGCCCTCGGCCTCGACGGCGGCCGCGCCGCCGCCGAGGGCCTGCAGCAGCGCCGCTCGCATGCCGATGGCGGTCCACAGCACCCCGATGCCGAAGAAGAGCGAGATCCACAGCTCGGTGAGTTGGTCGGCCTGGGCCACGGCCGCCGGCGGTGCGCCCTGCTCAAGGCGGCGCCGCAACACGACGAGGCTGATGGCGAACAGCACCAGATCGAGTCCGAAGGCCAGTACCGACCATCCCAGGTTGGTCCGCACCCATTCCTGGGTCGCGTCCACAAGGGGCGCCGCGGGCCAGGCCAGCAGCGCCCCCGCACCGGCCCCGCCCAGCGTCAGTCCCTGGGCGAAGCGCATCACGGGGACCCACCGGCCGATGGCCTGCCCCGAGGGAGCAGCGACCTGCACGGCCGGGGATTCACTGCGTGGAGGCATCACAGGCTGCACAGGTGGCTTCCAGGACCAGGGACATCTCGTTGTAGAGCCGGTCGGCACGCCGATAGGCGTTGGCGTCATCGGCGATCTTGAGCAGGCCCAGCTCCTTGTCGGCGCGCTCGGCCTGCATCTCGGTGAGGACCTGCGAACGATTGGGACAGGTGCGGGAACACACGCTGTAGTCGCTCAGCAGGGAGACGTACTTCACGCCGAAATAGCGGTTGTAGCGTTCCCTGGCCTGACGGCGGCTGAGCAGACCCTGATCCACCGACCACTCCAGGAAGGCACTGAAGTCCCGGCGGTTCTCGGGCCTGGGGTCACCCGCGCCGATCTCCAGCAGTGCCGTCCAGTAGGCGTCGAAGCGGTGGCCGCAACCGGCGGACAGGTCTGCGCGTGCCTGGGCGATGGCTTGATGCAGGTTCGTACCCGAAGGCGGTGTGCATACAGCGCTGCGTTGCGGCGCGCTGTTGCAGGCCGAGAGCAGAAGGGCCAGCAGGGCGCCCGCGACCGGGCGGGGCAGGGCGACGTTGCGTGTCATGGCTCGAGCCTCCCTCACATTTCCAGCGGGCTGGTGTAGGTCTGTTCGGTGGCCTGCACCGGGGCTGCATCCGCCGGGGCCGCCGTGGTCTCCTCCCCGAACAGGATGGCCTTGACCCCGTCCACCACCGCCAACATCTCGGGCGTGATGGCACCGAAGGACTGGTGCAGCTCCTCCATGAGCGTGGCGCGGTTGATCTCCTCCCGGGTACGGGCGATGAGCACTGCGGTTTCTTCGAGATCCAGATAGATGTCGGCAGCGATGACCGCCAGCGAGCTGTCGGCGCTGGCGCCGGGCCGGGCCACCAGGCGGTAGTACTGGCGGAACCGGTCGCTCAGGCGCATACCGGAGCGCCCCCGGGCGAGGGAGCGAGTGGTGGAAGCCGTTCGAGTGTCCCGGCCCACCAGCCACTCCTGCACTTCCCAGGAGGTCCGCCGCTGGCCGAGCTCGCGTTTGAGGCGCGTGCGCAGCGCCTTGCGTGTGGTGTTCACCGCCCGCTCCATGTCCGGGAGGCGGTCGGACATGACCTGCAGCATCTCCAAGTAGGTTTCGCCGAGCTGGCGGGCCAGTTGTTCGCAACCGGGGTCGGAGGCGGCGCCATCGCACTTGCTCTCCTGGTACAGTTTCTGCTGCTCGTCGAGCCGGCGGATGATCGGCTGCAGGCCGGATTCCATCTCGCGGGCCACCGAACCCGTGTGCTTGATCTCCTCGACGACGGTGGTCGGGAACAGGCGAATCGTGGGAGCGGTCTCGGCGCGGGTGGCGGTGGGCGCGATGAGGACGAGTGCCCCACCGAGTGCGAGGCCGACGAGGGGGCGTGCTGGGCGCATCTCCGGCTCCTTGGCGGTCCAACGGGAATGGTCCGGAGCCTAGCCGGCGCCGCCTGAACGCAGGCTGAACGGGGCATGCCGCAGCGCCTGTGCGGTGCCGGGCCTGCCCTTCGAGGTACGTGTCATGGAACTGCCGCTGGAGATTGGTCCCCTGATCGAGCGCATCGTGGCTGAACTGGGTGCGGTGCGTGGCCGACTGTGGCTATACGGGGACTGGACGCGGGGGCGGGCAGCGCCCGAGGCGGCGGTGGGTGTCGCCCTGGAGGCGGAGTCTCCGCTGCCGTTGCCGGAGTACGCGGATCTCAAGCGGCGTGTCGAGGCGTTGAGCGAACGGCCACGGATCGAGTTCGTGGATCTGCGGCGCGTACGGCCAGCGCTTCGCGAGGCCATTCTGCGCCACGGCCGTGTAATCCACGAATGGCCCGGCTGACGGTCCATTCCGGCATCGGGGGCCCGGGCCGTGGCCTGTGCCGTTCACGGACTCTGCAGGACCGTTTGTCCATGGTCACGTGGACGTCTCTGGCGGACGCTGATATATCCATGCGCGGTGGAGATCTCCGTCTGTCGCACGACGAGCGGTTGTCCACAAAACCTGTGGATAACGTTGTGGACATGGCGTTCGGAAACGGCGAGATCCCCCGTTCCACGGGACATCTCTTCGATCTGAAAAGATTTTGTCCAGCATCTCCAAGTGACGTATTTTCAGTGAGTTGGCGGATTTTGGCCCGCATGTCCCAAGGGGATGTGCGGGTTGCTCGCCCGCGACACGGCGCCAGCGCTGGTGGTGTGCATAAGAGCGCGGCCGGTACGGCTGCAGCGCTCCGCTCGTCAGCGGGCCGGCAGTGTGGCGAGGGTACGGTTGTCCGTGTCCGGGTGGGTGCAGCGCCACGCCAGCTTGGCCTCGATCGCCTCAAGGATGGCATGGCACAGAGGCACGCCCGCGAAGCCTTCGGCCTCCACCAGCCCCCCAGGCGACTGGACGTTCACTTCCATGAGGCGGCCGCCGATGACGTCGATCCCTG
>JALVEU010000375.1 GCA_027030565.1 Gammaproteobacteria bacterium
TGTCGCAGCCCTTCAACGGCTATCATTACAAGCTCATCGCAGAAGTGTTCGAGGCATGATGCGCATCGCGACCATCGGATTCGCCCAGAAGGGCGCCGAGCGCTTCTTCTCCCTGGTCCGCGATGCGCGGGTGCGGCGCGTGGTGGACGTGCGCCTGCGTCCGGACTCGCAACTTTCGGGCTTCGCCAAGGGGCGCGATCTCGCCTATTTCCTCGACCGGCTGGCCGGGGTCGCGTACCACCACGAGCCCTTGCTCGCCCCCACTCCCGACATCCTCACCGCCTACAAGAACAAGAAGGCCATGGGTTGGGCCGAGTACGAACGGCGCTTCCTGGCGCTGCTGGCCGAACGGCGCATCGAGCGCCGGTTGCGCCCCGAGGATTACGAGGATGCCTGCCTGCTGTGCAGCGAGCATCTGCCGCACCATTGTCACCGGCGGCTGGTGGTGGAGTACCTGCAGCGTCACTGGCAGCTCCCCATCCGCGTGGAACATCTGCAATGAGCCCGCGGGTGCTGGTGCGTTACGCGCCGGAGTTCGCCTGCGCGGCCAAGCTTGGCCGCAAGCTGGATCGGCTGCTTGGCCAGCTCGATGGTGTGGTGCTGCTGGTGCCGGATGATCCCCATGGACTGGTGGCGGATTACGCGGCGCAACGGGGGTTGGTGCTGGAGCCGTCGGCCAGGGGCGCGAGCCATGTGGTTCTGGTGGGAGATGCCGCATGGTTCGACAGCCTGGATGTTCGGCAATGGGCCGGGTTGCCGCTGCGCCGGGTGCCCGTGCCCATCACGCGCGTGGTCAATGTGGACCGTGAGGACGTGCCCGGCGCTGTCTATATCGGTCGCGGCACACCCTGGGGCAACCCTTACGCGCTCGGTCCGGACGGCGATCGTGAAGAGGTCATCCGCAAGTTCCGCTACGACTTCGAGCGCAACCTGCTGCGCGATGGCCCGCGCTTCAAGGAACGGCTCCTGCAACTGCGCGGCCGCCGGCTCGGCTGCCACTGCAAACCCGCGCCTTGCCACGGGGACGTGCTCGCCGAATACCTCAACGCCTGGGACGACGGGGCGTGAGCCGAGTGCCCGATGCGCTTCGCTTATCGGGCCTACGGAGAGGGCGGCAGAAGGTAGGCCGGATCAGCGCAGCGCATCCGGCATCCCGGCTTCCGAGCGAGCATGGGCGGGGCCAGAGGGTGGTCCGCATCACGTCCCGCAGAAGGTGACGTACGGGCCGAAATGCTCGGGCGCGGGTTCCTCGTAAGTCTCGAAGCCCGGCCGGGACGTGTAAGGCTCGGTCAGCACCGCCGTCAGGCGTTGGAAGGGGCCGAGGTCGCCGTCCTGCTCGGCGGCCTGCAGGGCGGCCTCCACCAAATGGTTGCGGGGGATGTAGACTGGGTTGATCCGGTCCATGGCCTCTGCCCGCGCCGCCGGGGTCTGCGGGTCCCGGGTCAGTCGCGCCTTCCAGCGTTCCAGCCATGCCCGCATGGGCTGGGCGCGCTCGAACAGCGCGAGCACAGGCGCCTCGTCGCCGGCGGCGGCCTCGCCCAGGCGGCGGAAGCACTGCGTGAAGTCGATGCGCTGAGTCTCCA
>JALVEU010000376.1 GCA_027030565.1 Gammaproteobacteria bacterium
CCATTACTTTTCGCCGGGTCAGGGCATCCAGCGCAGTCGTGGGCTCGTCGAGGATGACGACCGAAGCAGGGGTGGCCAGGCCCATGGCGAGATAAGACAACTGGCGCATCCCTCCTGAAAGCTCGTGGGGATAGCGCCCGACGAACCTTTCCGCCCGTAGCCCGAGGTGTTCCAAGAGGTTGGCCGCCCGCTCAAACGCCTCTAGCTTGGAAAGCCGCTCATAATTTATCAGGACAGCTTGCAATTGGGCCAGGACGGGGTGACGGGGATCCAATGATTTTGTCGGATCCTGGAACAACATGGTGAGCCGGCGCCCCCTGATGGTTGCCAGCTCTTCCTCGTTACGGCTGGCAAGGTCCTCTCCGTTCAGCAATACCTTGCCGCCGAGGAGCCGCACACGCGGCGCGGGGGGAATGCGGATGATGCCGTGAGAAGCAAGGCTTTTCCCAGCTCCACTTTCCCCTACCAGAGCCAGAATCTGACCACGGGCAAGCCGAAAGCTCAGCCCCCGCACGATTTCCCGCCTTCCTCTATCGGTGTGAAGACCGACCCGTAAGTCCTCCACTACCAGGGTTTCATCCATGCTCATTTCTCAGCGATCCAGACACGGGGATCAATAAGGCCTCGTAACAGGAGAATGGCAGTGGAGACCAGCAGATAACCGACCAGGGCCATGGCCAGCAGGGCGCGGACGACGGGAATGTCCATGACCAGCAACGAGTCCAAGAGCAGCAGCCCCAGGCCCTCGATATGGAAGGCGAATTCGACCACTACCGTTCCCCCGGTGAGCAGCACGGCGGCGAACAGATCGAGCGTGCCCAGTGCCTGATGGAGAACCCCGCGGGAAATGGCCCGCAGCATGGTCATGCGCGGCATGCCAAAACTCCGCAGGGCCTTGACATGCCAGCTCTGGCGCTCACTGGCTGCTGATGCCTGGATGGTTTGCGCAAACCAGATGCCGCCGTACAGTCCCAACAGCACTCCGGCGAGGATCTCTCTGGGCACCCCCCAGTTGAGCACCGCAGGTTGGCTGGCCGCCCAGCCTGCCGCGACGAAAGCGGGCAATACCAGCAATGAAGACCAGACCCGCAATACACCAACTCGTACCCACCGCCAACGGGCCGAAGCCGCACCCACCAGCACGCCTCCCAAGATGGCGGTACCCAGCGCCCAGGCCATTATTTGCACGGTGTCCTGCCAACGCTCACTGATCAGATCGGAGACAGGAGTGCCGAAGCGGTAGGAATTTGCCTCCACAAGACCCACCAGGGCACCCAGGCCGTGGGCGATCCGCGTCCACCATGGTTGATCTAAGCCCAGCGAGGCGCGCACCCGGCCCAGTTCATCCCCGCCACCGGCATCGCCCATCAGGAGCACCGACGGATCCAGGACGTATGGTCCGGCCAGATCCACCAAGGCCACTATGGCCAGGGCTGTCACCAAGCCGGTCCATAGGCGATGAAACGCGAAGCGCGCCCCATCGCTCAACACGGGCATCAACGTTTGGCTTGCCGGCTCACCATCCAGAGTTCCATCGCCAGTACTGGGCCCTTTTTCCA
>JALVEU010000377.1 GCA_027030565.1 Gammaproteobacteria bacterium
GGCTCCACGCCCTGATCCAGAGTTATCCGCGGATCGGGATCGGCATGCTGCGGGCGCTCTCCGTACGCCTGCGCCAGACCACTGAACGGATCGGAGGGGACCACTGATGCCGAAACGTCTCGCAGCTCTGCTGCTGGCCCTGGTCGCCGCCCGCCTTGCGCCGGCGGCCGAAACCTCCGGACCCAGCGCCTCGGACCAGGATCCCCACTACACCCGGGCGGGCTTTTTCGATCTGCACGTATGCAACTGGCCCGACCGGCCCCTGTTCTTCATGATGGTGTTCTCCACCGAACACTTCGCCCGGATCGAGTCGGTGGCCGTGTACGATCCGCAAGCTCGGCGCGTCGGGAGCATGGACCTGGGCCGCTATCGCATCGTGCAACGGCCCGGCAGACCGCCCAAGCGGGTCTTCATCACTCAGGTGCCGATCGGGGCGGCGGCCGTGGACGGGTGGTACACCGCGCGTATCCGGATCCGTGACGGCGAAGAGGTCACCGCCCGGGACTTCGTGGTCCTGGACCGCATGGCCCGGGCACGGCCGGCCTCCATTCCGGACGGTGCCGAACTGGATGCGGCGCCCGCAGCGCTGAGCTGGACGCCGGTCCCCGGGGCGGCCTACTACCAGGTATTCGTGCGGGATCTGTGGGGCGACGGCGAACTGCTGCTCCCGGCCGAGCTGCACGAGACGCCACGGGTGGACTTTCCCCAAGGCCTGCTGGAGCCCGGGGGCACCTACACTTGGCAGGTGCATGCGCGGGACGTCGACGGCCATCCCCTGCTGGGCGATTTCAACCATGGCTCGCTGAGCCGCGTCTATTCCTTTTCCATCGCCGAGCCTTGAGTGCGGCCCGATCGCTGGTCCGTGACGTGGGCGGCATCCCGCATTCCACTGCCACGTGCAGCACAAAGGTGACGGGTCGCCCGGGCGGCGGCTCACTTGCTCCGGGCGACGAACACGCCCGTCCACTCCGTGGGTGGGGGCTGGTGCAGGAAGGCCTCGCAGCGTTCCACGAACACGCGGCTGGGCGGGTCGCCGAAGGTGCGCGCGAGCTCCGAGAAGGCCGTGTGGGCCGCCTCGAACCGCCGCTCCAGATAGGCCTGTAACGCCCGGTCGAAGCGCGCGGCCAGCTCCCGGGCCTGCGCGTCGCCCGCGCGTGCCATGAGCTCGTGGATCTCCACGGGGTGCCGCCGACCCTGGACGCGAATCCGGTCGATGCGCCGGCACACGAAGCGCTCGCCCAGGGCCTGGCGGGTGTCCTGGGACAGGAGGATGGTGACCCCATACTGCTTGGTGGCCGACTCCAGGCGCGCCGCCAGGTTCACCGCATCGCCGATCACGGTGTAGTCGAACCGCTGATGGCCACCGATGTTGCCCACCACCGCTTCTCCGGTGTGCAGGCCGATGCCGATGGACAGGCGCCGGCCGTACTGCTGCTGGAAGCGCGTGTTCAGCCGGGTGAGCGTCTCGGTCATGGTCAGGGCGGCCTCGGCCGCCTGCACGGGGTGGTCGGGAATGGGTACCGGGGCATTGAAGAAGGCCATGATGGCG
>JALVEU010000378.1 GCA_027030565.1 Gammaproteobacteria bacterium
GATCCGCATCCACTTCACCATGGGACCGGACCTGTAGCCCGGTATCCCGCCACTGCATCCACGGCGCCGCCGATTGCGTATGAGTGTGTAACGGCAAGCGGGCCCGGGCCGCCGCGCCGCAACACCTAAAGTCCATCTGCGGCTATCCAAGGAGGCTGCCATGCACAACGTTCTTTTTCACCAACCTCGTCTGCGTGCCCTGCTCGCCTGGAGCGCATTGCTGCTCCTGCCGGCCGCCGGAGCACACCCACTCTTCCTCCAAGAGGCACCCAACGACTATTCCACACTATCGGAGTCCGGACGTGTGGCTGGGCCTGGCGGACCGATCACCACCCTGTTTGAGGAGGGGACCACGGACTACGACGACACGCACGCCACCTACGCGGCCACGCCTGCGGCACGGGGTGAAGTGGTCGAATTCGCGGTCTTCGAGCCCGGCGGCCCAACACACCCCTGGGACATCGTGCCCCTCGACTAAGCGAGGTTTGGGGAGCACTCACCGAAAGGCCCTGGGGCGATGCAACCGCCCCAGGGCCTTTGCACGCTCACTTGGAATCCCGACGTGGCCGCTTCTACTTCTGTGAAGCGAAATACGCCGCGATGTTCTCCATGTCCTGATCTGAAAGCGGCTTCATCATCATCTGCATGGTCGGGTCCTTGCGCTTGCCTTCCTTGTATTCTTTCATGGCGGCCACCAGCTCGGCGGCGTCCCGACCGGCCAACGCGGGATACTTGGTGCCCTTGGGGGGATGTCCATCGGCCCCGTGACAGCCTGCACAGGCCGCCGTTTTCGCCTTGCCCGCGGCAGGATCACCGGCGGCCATAGCCTGTCCGGCCACCAGGAGGCCGGCTGCAAGCAGGACCATCCAGCTCGTTTTCTTCATGTCATGACTCCTCTCGAATGGGGTTGGTCATACCGCTAAGGAAGTCCTGAAACTGCTGCGCGTCCGAATGGCTGTGTTGCGCGGTGCTCGGATACTCGCCTACCCATTTGATATATACTCCGGGCTTCCCGCCCTCCGCCCTTCGGGCCGGCCTGATGGCCGTTCCAATCTGCTCCCAGCGGTTCGGTCTCGTAGCCTACGCTCCGTGCGCCGTGCCTTGCATCCGCCTCACGCAGCCGATCAGCAACTCCCTAGTGTACGACGGGGGGACCCGGCAATCCTTGGCCAAGGTCAAGGCCGGCGACCCGCGCAGTGCCTTGCGGCACTGCCAGCGCGCCGCCAGCCCGGCTTTACGGCTTCTGGGAAGCAAAATAGGCCGCCAGATCGGCCATGTCCTGATCACTCAGAGTCTGACACAGCGCGGCCATGGGTCCGGGGCTGCGCTTGCCCTCCTTGAACTCCTTGAGGGCCTTCAACAGATACGCCTCGGATTTGCCCGCCAACACCGGGTTGTTCTCCGGGTCGAGACTGCGCCCGCCAGGGCCATGACAACTCTCACAAATCCCGGCCTTCTCCTTGCCTGCCGCCGGATCTCCTCCTGCCACGACTGCACTCGAAAAGCCCATGACCAGTGCTGCGATACCGACACTCATCACTCCTTTACGCATATTGTTGCACCTCCTCTGCCCTGGCGCCCACACGGCGCTTCCGGATCGTGTTTGCTCTCGTCACAAACCTGGGTGCCGCTTATCGAGTAAGACGGACCTCGACCGCACCCATCCCGCCTACTGTCCATACATCGCCGCACTACGTCCTTAATGTACATTAAGCCGCCTGGACGACGGCCCTCGGGCCGTAGGTGGGGCACCGAGCCGATGGAATCGCTCAGTGCGCCTGGACGTCACTGGGTTCCACATGGTCTTCCATCGTCCATTGGATGGGGTAACGCTTGGCCAGCTCTTGCAAATAAGGGGCCATTTTTTCCTGCATGAGCGCGCGTTCCACCCGATCCTCGATCTCGCCGAAGGTTTGCTGCCTACCGGGGATGCGCCGCTCGATCATCACCAAGTGAAAACCCTTGGGTGTCTGGATCACCTGGCTCACCTGGCCATCCTTGAGCCCCTTGAGGGCGGACTCGATCTGGGGCATGCCGGAACCCTCCGGTAGCCAGCCCATCTGTCCCGCATGTTTGCGGCCATAGGGATCGATGCTGTACTCCTTGGCCAGCTTGTAGAAACTTTCGCCTTGGAGGATCCGCTTGCGGAGTTCTTCGGCCAGCTCACGAGTGGCGACCACGATCTGCGCGATCTCCCGTTTCTCGGCCACCCGACCGAGTTCGGGATGGGCCTGGAAATAGGCGACAAGGGTCTTGCGGTCGGGAATCCACTCCCGCTTCTTGCGATCCACCACCATACGGGCCAGCAGGTCACGCCGGAATTCTTCCATTTGATCGGCGATGTCCAGCTTGGCCTCGAGACCGGCCCGAGCGAAGACCAGCAGTTCCACCAGCCCGTCCAGCTGGTCGTACATCTCCATGGGCCGTTCTGGTGACCCGAACACCAGGTCCCGATAGTAGATCCGGAACTTGTCGCCCTCGGCAAGCACCGTATCAGGCTTGGGGTCTTGTTCCAGCCGTTCCGGGTACACCTTCACGCCGTAGCGTTCTTTGAGCTCTTCGACCCGCTTGGCCTTCAGTGCCTTGTAGGCTCGGGCCACGTATGCCGAACGCGCAGCCTCGATGGCATCGCCGTCTCCCTTCAGTTGCTCGCGGATTCTGGCATCGACCTTCTCCGGCACCTGAACCTCGTCACGCAGCTTGAGCTCGTATTTCTGTGCCAGCAGTCCGGTGCGGAAATTGGTCATCTCGCGCTGGAACTGGGGGGTCTTGTCCAAGCCCAGGGCCAGCGCCTCTTGATACAGGAGCTGGAAGTCCACCAGACGAACCAGCATGTCGCCTCGAATCCGTGCCTGCTCCTTGGGGTCCAGGGTCAGGAGCTGATCCGCGATGGGCGAGCTCATCAGCGCCTGCTCCAAGTCGAGCGCAGTGATCTCGGCATCCCCCACCCGAGCCAACACCTGTGGGGCCGATACGGCCTGCGCCTGTAGCGAAGCGATGAGGACCAGGGTGACCGCCAGACCGAATACACGCGAGACACGCAAGAAAGGCGCCGCATTCATGTCCATCCACATCTCCTCAATGTTCCACGTGTCCGGCAGAAGCACCGGACCGGAAAAAAGAAGGGGGCTGTGGCCCCCAATCTCGCCTATGAAAACGTTCTCGCCTCCAGGGCTTCAGGGCCTTCCTTGGCCCTTCCTGCTCAATGTCCTGGGGCGCGGCTCACTTGCTCGGCGGAATCTTGCCACCGAGATCGGGAGCCGTGGCGTGCATCCAGGCCACTGCAGCGTCATAGTCGCCGGCGATCGCCTTGCCCTTGTAGGTCTTGTCCTTGGCGATGAGCGGCACACCAGCCTGGTCCGTCTGATGGCAGGACGCGCACTTGAGCGGGCCATGGCTCCCATCCGGGTTGTACTGCGGCGCCTGCTCATAGGTGGTCACATCCACGTCCGGGGTCACCGGATACAGTCCATGGATCGACTCGTGACAGGCCTGGCAGGCCAGTCCCGCATGACCCTTGGAGTACCGCATCAGGCTGTACTTGCCCGGCTGGTTGATGGGGAAGGCGACGCCGCCCTGGCCCTCGACGAAGGGTGCCGCGTGACAGTCCGCGCAGTGCGGTGCCCCTGGGGAGAGCCAGTAGTCACGGCCGTGGGTCGCCGCATCGTAAGGCACTGCAGCGGCACCGGTAGCACCGGCGGGCAGCTTCAGCGAGGCCACGTCGACGGCCGGATTGGCCGAGAGGATGCTGACGTTGATGTCGCCATCCTCGTCCTTGTGCACCAGCGGCCCGTTGCCCTTGAGGGCGATCACCGCGATGTCGGGCACCAGGCGCTTCTTGGCCCAGGTGAGCAGGATGCCGGACTTTCCTTCGGTGTCATGCCCATTCTTGTCGAGCACCACCTTGGGATCCAAGTACTTCTCTTCGAGCTCCTTACGGCTCACGCCGATGGCCTTGGCGATCTCGTCCAGCGACTTGTTGCGCAGCGTCTCACCGGTCTGCAGGAAGGCGTTCTGCAGGTTGTCGCGCTGGTACAGCTCGCGCGAGAGCTGGTTGTGGCAGTTGGTGCACCACAGCCCCTTGCCGCCATTGTTGAGATTGGAGACGTTGGCCTGCAACCACTTTCCGATGGCGTTCAGGTGCTCCGGCGTCCCCACATCCTTTTCCTTGCCGCGATTGGAATGGACGTCCCGACCCACGTAGCAGCCGCCCTTGGCATCACGGTTGTCGGCATTGGCGTAGTGGTTCTTGCCGTCCTTGGTGATGGGATAGCCGTCCATGCTGCGGTCTTGGCGATGCGCCGGATGGCAACCCTGGCAGGCACCGGTACGCCCCTGTGAGTCGGGCAGCGGGCGCTTCTTCTGATGGGCGTGATGGATGGCCTGCGTCAGGGGTGGAATGGGCGTGTCACCCGGGACCTTCATCCCAGTGGTGACCTCCAGCACATTGCGCGACTGCAGGACCGCGATCACGTTGTCTGCATGGCACTTCTGGCAGAGCACCGGATCACGACCGATCCGGTTGGCCGTCGCCCGGCTGTTGGGATCGTAGTTCTTGAGGAAATCCGTGCCATGCTTGGCGTCGTGAATCTGAAGCACCGAAATGGACGTGGCCTTGAGATTGGCCATCCAGTCGCTGGCTCCGAGCGCCTTCCAGAATGCCTTTTCCTGCTTGTACAACGTGAACTTCTTGCCGTTGGCGTTCTCGTTGGAGTGGCAATTGAAGCAGTTGGGCACGTCGATCGGATTGTCGCCGTAGAACTTGATCGGCTTGCCCGTATGGCTGTCCAGCACCGGCTCACCCGACTCGGCATCCACCAGGGCCACCCACGCCTTCTGGTACGGCATGATGTCCGTCTCCACGAGTTGGAGCGGATTCTTGCGCACATCGCTGTCCAGGAACGGCGTCAGCGGCAGACCCAGGGCGTCCCAGATGCCAGGGTTGGTCAGCACGATGGGCACGTTGTCCAGGACCGGAGACTTGGTGTAGACGATGGTGCCCTTCTCGCCGGTGTAGTGGAGGTGTCCGCCCTTCATGGGGCTCGGCACGGCGGCGCCCGCCGGACCATTGTCCACCGGTACCGGGATGTCCAAGCCCACGAACTTCTTCTCGCTGTCCTTGCTCGTGTTCTTGGGGTTGCTGCCCTTCAGGTCCTTGTAGACGTAGAGGTGCGTCCAGTATGCGTTGGCGACGTTCTCGTTCTTGCCGTACTTACCGTCGCCGTTCACGTCGTAGGGCACGTTCCAGTAGGCCAGTTTGGTGCCTTCCGAATACGTGTTGTCCACGTGACCATAGGCCAGCTTGAAGCGCTTGTCGCCATCCACGAGCACCGCCGGATCCTTGGGGTCCGCACCCAGGAGCTTCGGCTTGTCGTTCGGCCCCCGAGCGGTCTTGATCACCTGGCTCTGGATGGAGTTGTACGGGGGCAGCACGCAGCAGTAGGTGAAGTCGAACCCGGTGCAGTGCATGCCGAGCTCGTAGTTGATGGTGATGTTGTAGTCGTTCTTGGGCTTGGTGGGATCGACGGCCGCGCTCTGTGCCCTGCCGCTACCCGCTGGCGTGGTGTTGCACGCGGTCAGACCCGCGAGCACCGCCGCCACCGACAGCGCGAGTTTCGCTCTCATAAGTATTCTCCCTGGGTACCGAGTTCGTTGTTCTATACCCGCCGCTCGCGGGAGTGGGCGGGGTCCGGCACGACCACTCCGCCGCTGCGAGCATATGCGTCAGCCATAGGCCCAACACGTGCCGCAGGCTAGCGGTAGCTTACCGCAGCGAATTGAGAATTGTCATCCCTTTTCACAGAACTTTGTGTCCTGAACGCAGTCTCAATAAATTTTTTCCATTGGCGATTGATGCGGGAACACGGGAGCGTCCGCACCGGGTCCGGCTGTCATCCACGGGTCCCGGACCCGATAGCCGCCGTGTTGTCTATGGGTCTCGCGCCACGGTACCAGGGTCGGGCGCCCGCTGCCCCTGCAGCAACGGCAGAACATAGGTCTCCAGCGCCTCACGATCGAAGATGCCTTCGCGCATGAACACCAGGTGCCCGTCCTGGGCGATCACCACGGTGAAGGGGAGCACGCCGGCGCGATTGCCCCAGCGTCGGAGCAGCTCTCTGCCGGCCGTGGTACCCGTGACCAACACCGGATAGTTGATCCCGATGGATCGTGCGTAGTTGCGCAGTTTGCGCTGATCGTCGATTCCCACGCTCACCACCTGCAGCCCCAAGGGTCCGTAGGACTCTTGGAAGGCGATCAGTTCAGGGATCTCGATCCGGCAGGGTCGACACCAAGTGGCCCAGAAATTGAGCAGGATCACGCGCCCCGCCCACTCGTGCAGGCTGTGCTCCTGCCCGTGGATGTCCGGCAGTATCAGGGGCGGCAGTTCCCAGGCGTTGTCCACTGCCCCGCTCTGGACCGGACGAGGCAGGGGCATCATCGAGGCCATGGCCAGCACGAATCCTGCCCACACGCGCATGCGCCGGCTCCGGACCCTTGCGATCATGGGAAGAACACCCGCACGCCTACGGAGAAGAGCAAGGAGTCCACCTTGCCGCTCTGGCGGGTGCGGGGGCGCTGGAAGCGTCCTTCCACGCCCACGTCCGGGTGGATGGACAGATACTTGGCCTCGGCCTCCAGGGCGATGTTGCGTGCCACCATCCAGTCGACTCCGGCGCCTGCGGCCCAGGCCAGGCTCCAGTCCTGCCCGCTGGGCATTCGGGTGAGATGCCCCTCCGGGGTGGAGTCGTTGGGTTCCGTGAAACCGGCACCCAGGCCCGCCACGGCATATGGGACGATCCGGTCGTTCCAGAGCGGGTAACGCGCCCGGAGCTGACCGAGAAAGGCCCACACGCTGTGCTCATTGACCTTGAACCCGCCATCGGCCGCATTCACCTCGAACTCGTAGTAGTCCACGGCGAGCTCCGCACCCAGGTAGCGGTTCCAGTTGAAACCCAGTGACCCGCTGGTGAGCTGCTGCTTCTCATTGTCGGAGGCCAGGAATCCCGGCGTGAATTCTTTACCGGATTGCAGCCACCATCCGCCCACGCGCAGGGCCAGGTAGCCGCGCTTGCCGTCTTCCCCGGCACTGGGCCAGCGCACCCCCTGGAA
Source organism: Gammaproteobacteria bacterium (assembly GCA_027030565.1). Classification (GTDB taxonomy): domain Bacteria; phylum Pseudomonadota; class Gammaproteobacteria; order JAJDOJ01; family JAJDOJ01; genus JALVEU01. The sequence goes on from JALVEU010000378.1 coordinate 7,111, forward strand.
CTGATCCGCGGCACCGGCCTGGGGGAAATACATGCGGAAACCGGCCGAGAAAACGATGTTGTCGAGGTTCAGGTCCTGCCGCGGACCGGGCTCGCCCACCCCCGGGACCGGCTGTGGCGGATCGGGGACGTTCTGAGGGGGCACTCGTCCGCGTTTCGTCTCCGTGGTGGCGGAGAAGAAGATGTACTTGGCCTCGAGATCCAGGGAGAGGTTGGGGGCGAGGTAGTATTCGAGCCCAGTGCCGAGCGTCCCCGCAGTGGAGGTCTCCCGGCTGGTGGGAATCACTGCATCGGGGCGGTTCACGGCCTCGAAGGTTCCATCGCTGAATTCGCTGATGCCGAAACCGACACCACCCACCAGATAGGGCACCAGACGCCCATCGCGCAGCGGGTAGCGCAACCGAACCTGGGGGACGATGGTGTACACCGTCTGCTCGCCCAGCTTGCCGAAGCCCTCGCCGGTGATGTCACCCTCCAGATAATTCAGGGCGAGCTCCAGGCCGAGATAGCGGCTCAGATCCAGCCCGAGGACGGCGTTGTAGGCGTCGTTGCCCGAATTGTCGGCGATCTTCAACAACGGACTGATCCGGCTGTCGGCATAGAGGGATTGACCGTATCGCAGCCCCACATAGCTGCGGACGTAGTCCGGATCGAACAGCCACCCCCCCGATCCCAATGCCGCGGCGTGCACCCTTGGTGCCAGCATTCCCAGTGCCAGCACGGCAGCAATCACCCCCCCTCTATGCCCCCTGGATGTCATCGCGCGCCTCCCCGTTGACGAGGCCGGCCATTCTAGCGCATACCCCCACGCTGCGGCGGGATGGCCAATCCTGGGCGCGCCGCCTCCCAAGAGATATGATCTCATGCGCGCTCCGGACCGCCGCGCCCACACATGCGGAGCTGGGTCGTCACCGGAGGCGTCGGGCACGCGCAGCGATCCACCAACACCCACCCGGGAGGGAGCCACTGGAACGTGGAAGCGGACACGCTCGGTGCGACGGCCGCACACGAGATCCTCCTCTTGACCTCGGCCCTCGCCATCGGCCTGCTCATCGGGCTGGAGCGAGGCTGGCACACGCGTGAGGCCCCGGAAGGGCAGCGTTTCGCGGGTGTGCGCAGCTATGGTCTGCTCGGTCTGCTCGGCGGCATCCTCGGCTTGCTGAGCCGCACGCTCGGCATGGATCTCCTGGGCTGGGGTTTCGTTGGCGTCTCCATCGCTGCGACCACGGTGTACTACCTGCGCCGTCGCCAGAGCGGCGATACGGGGATCACGAGCCTGGTGGCGGCGCTCCTGACTTTCGCGTTGGGCGCCGGCGCCGTACTGGGCCATCTGCCCACCGCGGCGGCCGCGGGCGTCATCGCCGCCGTGGTACTGGGGATGAAGGCGGAGATCCATGCCTGGGTGCAGCGGCTCGAGGCCCGGGAGCTGCGGGCCGTGCTGCAGCTGCTGGTGCTCTCGGTGGTGATCCTGCCCGTGTTGCCCGACCGCGGGTTCGGCCCCTGGCAGGCCCTGAATCCTTATGAAATCTGGTGGATGGTGGTCCTCATCGCCGGGATCTCCTTCGTGGGCTATTTCGCCATGAAGGTGGCCGGCGCGCGCCGGGGTCTGGTCCTCACGGCCTTGTTCGCGGGCCTGGTCTCCTCCACCGCCCTCACGCTCAACTATGCCCGCATGGCCCAGAACCAGCCCCGGCTGAGTCCGTGGCTCGCAGCGGGGGTGCTGTTGGCTTGCGGCACGATGTTTCCGCGGGTCCTGCTGGTGGCCACGGTGGTCAACGCGGCCATGTTCGACGTCCTCTGGATCCCCATGGCGCTCATGAGCGTGGTCACCTATGGCGCCGCGGCCCTCTTCTACATGGGGCACCTGGACAGCCGCGTGGATGCGGACTCGGAGGTACGCAACCCCTTGGAGCTCCGTTCAGCCCTGTTGTTCGGTGCACTGCTGGCCGTCATCGCGCTGCTCGGTGCCGGTCTCAAGGTGACCTTCGGAGAGGCCGGCGTGTTGACCCTGGCGGCCGTGTCGGGTGTGATGGACGTGGACGCCATCAATCTCACGCTTTCGCGCATGTCGCTGGAAGGGCTGCCGATGCACACCGCCGCCCTCGGCGTCGTCCTGGCCGCCGCGTCCAACAACGTGGTCAAGGGGCTGCTCGCACTCTTCGTGGGCGGAAGCGGGCTGGGCTTGCGGGTGTTCCCGGTGCTCCTGCTCTCCGGAGGGGCGGGATTGCTGGGCGTCTGGCTGGCCTAGCACCGCGAAGCCGACCCGATACAGGGACTCCCCCAGCGGCGCAGCGGCTGCTAGCATGCGCTGACCCCCGGAGCCGGGTTGGCTGCTGCCGTCTGCTACACGGCCAGCCATGGCGCGCCCGCCCGGTGGACGACATTGTGAATCGGAACGTATCTGGAGGGTTTCCCCGTGGCCGATGGCACTGGCATCGCAACCGAAGCCGCCGCGCGGTCCGGCGCTGGCGTCAGCAACCTCAAGCCATGGATCGCAGCGGCGCTGTTTCTGCTCCTGGCGATCTACCTGTTCAACGTGGTGCCCACGGTGGAGATCGCCTGGGTGTGCGCCTTTCTGCTGCTCACCATCTACCTGTTCGCCTTCGAGATCGTCGAGGTCGACGTAGCGGCCGTGACGGTCATGGTGCTCCTGGGGCTCACCACCTTGGCCGCACCGCTGATGAGGCTGGAGCAGGGTTTGGTCCCCACCACGCGGCTCTTCGACGGGTTCGCCAGCAACGCGGTGATCTCCATCATCGCCGTGATGATCATCGGCGCCGGCTTGGACAAGACCGGGATCATGAGCCGGGTCGCCTCATGGATCCTGAAGATCGGCGGCACCACCGAGACCCGTATCATTCCCATCATCTCGGGGACCGTGGCCATCATCTCCTCGTTCATGCAGAACGTGGGCGCCGCCGCGCTGTTCCTGCCTGTGGTCAGTCGCATCTCCGCCCGTTCGGGCATTCCCATGTCGCGGCTGCTCATGCCCATGGGCTTCTGTGCCATCTTGGGCGGTACGGTGACCATGGTCGGTTCCAGCCCTCTGATCCTGCTCAACGACTTGATCCTCACCTCCAATCAGGCCCTTCCCGCAGACCAGGCGGTCCGCACGTGGAGCCTGTTCTCGGTGACGCCGGTCGGTTTGGTACTGGTGGCTACTGGTGTGGTCTATTTCATCCTCGCCGGACGTTTCGTCCTCCCGGCGAAAAAGGGCGAAGGGGCCACGGCGGCCAACACCATGGCCTATTTTCGCAAGGTGTACGGGATCGACTACGAGCTCTACGAAGTGGTCGTCCCACCGGAAAGCCCATTGGTCGGCAAGAAGCTCGACGACATCGAGAAGCAGCATAGGATTCGGGTGATCGCGGCCCTGCGCGGCAGCGACGATCTGCGCATCGGTCCCGGCGGGCTGGCGCGCGACGTGGGGATCGAGCCCAATACGGTGCTCGGAATCCTGGCGTCGCCGGAAAACGTGAAGCGGTTTGTCGAGGCATACGGGCTGATCCTGCGCAACGACCTGGAGACCTTCACCGAGCAGCTGGCGCCCACCAAGGCGGGCATCGCGGAAGTGGTCATTCCGCCAGGCTCCGAGCTCATCGGCAAGAGCGCCCGGGACGTATGGATGCGCAAGACCTACGGCATCGCCATGGTGGCGTTGCACCGGCAGGGCAAGACCTATCGGGAGGGGGACGGGATCCGCGACATGAAGCTGCAAGCCGGCGACACGCTGGTGGTGCACACCACCTGGGATGCCCTGGCCCGCCTGGAGAAGGATCCCAACTTCGTGGTGGTGACCACGGAGTATCCGCACGAGGAACTCCGTCCGCACAAGGTACGCTGGGCGCTGGCCTCGTTCCTGGTGGCCCTGTCCATGGTCCTGTTCACGGACATCCGCCTCTCGGTGGCCTTGCTGACTGGAGCCATGGGCATGGTGCTCTCCGGTGTGCTGCGCATGGAGGAGGCCTACCGGGCGGTAAGCTGGAAGACCGTGTTTCTGCTGGCGAGCCTCATCCCCCTCGGGCTGGCCGTGGAGACCTCGGGCACGGCGGCATGGATCGCCGAACAGACGCTGGCGGTGCTGGGCGACGTGCCCGCCTGGGTGCTCCAGCTGGCCATCGCGGCCCTGGCCACGTTCTTCACCCTGGTGATGTCCAATGTGGGCGCCACCGTCCTCCTCGTCCCGCTGGCCATCAACATCGCACTGCGCGCCGGTGCGGATCCGGCGGTGTTTGCGCTCACCGTGGCCATCGCCACCTCCAACTCCTTCCTCATTCCCACCCATCAGGTCAACGCCCTGATCATGGGTCCAGGAGGCTATCGCGTGCCGGACTTCATGCGGGCCGGTGGGATCATGACGGTCCTCTTCCTGGCCGTCATGATGGTCATGATGAACCTCGTCTACTAGGAATCAGGATGCCTAAAGCACATACCTTCCTACGGGGACTGCTGGTCGTGTTCCTAGCCCCCATGCCCGGACCCCTCCTGGCCGCCGAACACGCAGCCGATGCCCTGGATCTCACCCGGAGCCCGGTGGGCTACATGGCACTGGCGGTGTTCGTGCTGGCCTACCTCGTGGTGATGGCCGAGGAGTTCACACATCTGCGCAAGTCCAAGCCGGTGATCCTTGCCGCCGGCATCATCTGGGCCATGATCGCGTACGTGTATGTGGCGCATGGCATCCCGCATACGGCCGAAGCGGCCCTGCGCCACAACCTGGAGGAATACGCGGAGCTGATGCTCTTTCTCCTGGTGGCGATGACCTACATCAACGCCATGGACGAGCGCGGGGTCTTCGATGCCCTCAGGGCCTGGCTCCTCGAGAAGGGCTTCGGATTCCGGACGTTGTTCTGGATGACCGGTACCCTGGCGTTCTTCATCTCGCCGGTGGCCGACAACCTCACCACGGCCCTGCTCATGTGTGCGGTGGTGTTGGCGGTGGGCAAGGACAGCCCGCGCTTCGTGGCCCTGGCCTGCATCAACATCGTGGTGGCGGCCAATGCAGGGGGTGCCTTCAGCCCTTTCGGCGACATCACCACACTGATGGTCTGGCAGGCGGGCATCGTGGATTTCTGGACCTTCTTCGCCCTGTTCGTGCCCTCGGTGGTCAACTTCGTGGTCCCCGCGGCCATCATGCATTTCGCGGTCCCCGGTGCCGCGCCCGGGGCGGTCCGGGAGTCGGTGCGGATGCTCCCGGGCGCGCGGCGCATCATCGGACTGTTCATCCTGACCATCGCCACGGCCGTGGCCTTCCACAACTTCCTCTTCCTGCCGCCGGTGATCGGTATGCTGACCGGCCTGGCCTACCTGCAGTTGTTCGGGTACTACCTGAAGATGAAGGCGTGCCGGAGCCTACGGGACACGGCCGAAGAAGCCGAGAAGATCGGCGACGTGGTGCCCTTCGACGTCTTCAACCGGATCGCCCGGGCCGAGTGGGACACGCTGCTGTTCTTTTACGGCGTGGTGATGTGTGTGGGTGGGCTGGGATTCATCGGCTATCTGGCCAAGCTGAGCGAAGTGATCTATACGGGGTGGGGTGCCACCCTGGCCAATGTCACGGTGGGCGTGCTTTCGGCCATCGTGGACAACATCCCCATCATGTTCGCGGTGCTGAAGATGAATCCGGACATGTCCATGGGGCAGTGGCTCCTGGTCACCCTCACCGCCGGCGTGGGGGGCTCGCTCCTGTCCATCGGCTCGGCGGCCGGAGTGGCGCTCATGGGTCAGGCCCGCGGGATGTATACCTTCTTTTCGCATCTGAAGTGGACCCCGGTCATCGCCTTGGGCTACGCTGCGAGCATCTGGGTGCACATGTGGATCAATGCGCGATACTTCCAGTAGCCGGACCTGGACGATTTTCCGCACCGTAACCACGCTCGGACGGCCGCTGCAGGCCCTCCGCGAGACCCCAAAGGCGATGGCGAGGCCCGCGGTATGCGCGCGGGCCTGGGCGTGCGTGCTGCTCTTGGCATGGGTACCGGCGGCCTGGCCGAAGACGCTGCCGCAGCGCCAGACGCTGGCCCCCATGCTGGAGCAGGTGCTGCCGGCCGTGGTGAACATCGTCACGCGAACTCGTGTACGGGTGCAGGCACATCCGCTGCTCGACGATCCTTTCTTCCGGCGGTTCTTCGACTTGCCCGAGCCGGAACGCGAGTCGTTGAGCGTGGGCTCGGGCGTCATCGTCGATGCCAAGCATGGTTATATCGTCACCAACCACCATGTGATCGACAACGCCGACGTCATCACTGTGACACTGCGTGATCAGCGGCGCATCCAAGCCAAAGTGGTGGGCACGGATCCCGAGGCCGACGTGGCGGTCCTGCAGATCAAGGCCAAGGATCTCAAGGCCATCCCCCTGGGCGATTCCGACACATTGCGCGTGGGCGACTTCGTGGTGGCCATCGGCAGTCCTTTCGGGCTGGGCCAGACCGTCACCTATGGGATCGTCAGCGCCCTGGGGCGCTCGGGCCTGGGTATCGAGGGCTATGAGAATTTCATCCAGACCGACGCATCCATCAATCCGGGCAACTCTGGAGGCCCCCTGCTCACCACCGATGGCATGCTGGTCGGGATCAATGCCGCGATCGTGGGACCCTCCGGTGGCAATATCGGCATTGGATTCGCCATTCCGAGCAACATGGTCAAGGCGATCATGGAGCAGCTCATCCGCCACGGTGAAGTCCGTCGGGGGCAGCTGGGGGTGCTCATTCAGGACCTCACACCCGAGCTTGCCCGTGCCTTCGGCCTCAAAGGCACGGAAGGCGCAGTCATCGCACGGGTGCTGCCGGGCTCGGCTGCCGAAAAGGCCGGTATCCAGCAGGGAGACGTGGTGGTGGAAGCCAACGGCCACCCGATCCGCAGTGGCGCGGACCTGCGCAACGCCATCGGCCTGGTACGCGCCGGAGAGCCGATCCGTCTCGAGATCGTGCGCGACGGCAGACGCAAGACCATCCAAGCCCGGGTGGGCGATCCGAACCGTGCCAAGGCAGCCGGAGAACAGCTCAGCCCGAAGCTCGCCGGAGCCTTGTTGGGACCGATCCCTGCCCGTCATCCGCTGCACGGGCGCGTGGAAGGCGTCGCCATCCTGGAAGTAAAGCGCGGCTCACCAGCGTGGCAGGCCGGGCTCCGGGCCGGAGACGTCATCGTCTCTGCAAATCGCCGGCCCGTGGCCCGTGTCTCCGACCTCCGGAAGGCCCTGCACAACACAGACACCACATCCCTGCTCCTGCATGTCCTGCGCGGCCAGGAGGCCTTCTACGTCGTCATCGAGTGAGGCCGACGCACGGGCCCTTGTGATCGAGTCCGGTGCATCGCACATTTAGGCGTGCGACCAAATACCGGGGCGCGCGTGCCTTGGGGCATGCCATCGGCGAGGAGGCGCTATGGAAAAGAAGACCCAGTGGAACATCGCCTATCTGATCTTTGCGATCCTCTCCATCCTGCTCCTGGAAAGCCTCTGGGTACAGTCACGCCAGACCGAGACGGTGCCCTACAGCGACTTCGAGCAGTATCTCAAGCAGGGCCGTTTCGAGGAGGTGATCGTCAGTGACCGCTACGTCACCGGACGCTTGAAGACACCAGAGCCCGGGGGCAAGCGCTTCGTAGTTGCGCCGCGGGTGGAGCCTGATGTCGCCAAGGAGCTGGAGAAATACAACGTCAAGTTCACCCGCGTCTACGAAAATACCTTCCTCAAGGAGCTCTTGTCCTGGATCTTCCTGGCGCTGGTGTTCTTCGGCGTCTGGTTCTTCCTGTTCCGCAGCTTCGCCGAGCGGCAGGGCATGGGCGGATTCATGAGCATCGGCAAGAGCCGGGCCAAGGTCTACGTGGAGCAGAAGACCGGTGTCACCTTCGACGACGTGGCCGGTGTCGAAGAGGCCAAGGAGGAGCTCCGGGAGGTGGTCGAATTTCTAAAGAATCCCAAGGAATACGGTCGTCTCGGGGCGCGGGTCCCCAAGGGCGTGTTGCTGGTGGGACCACCGGGCACCGGCAAGACGCTGCTCGCCCGTGCGGTGGCCGGCGAGGCCGACGTGCCCTTCTTCTCCATCTCCGGCTCGGAGTTCGTGGAGATGTTCGTAGGCGTGGGTGCCGCACGGGTGCGCGATCTGTTCGAGCAGGCGCGCAAGGCCGCACCCGCCATCATCTTCATCGATGAACTCGATGCACTCGGTCGGGCTCGCGGGCTCTATCCATCCGGCGGCCATGACGAACGCGAGCAGACCCTGAACCAGTTCCTGGTGGAGCTCGACGGCTTCGACCCCAGCGAAGGGATCGTGGTGCTGGCCGCGACCAACCGGCCCGAGATCCTCGACCCGGCGCTGCTGCGCGCCGGGCGGTTCGATCGGCAGATCCTGGTGGACCGCCCCGACAAGGACGGTCGCGTCCAGATCCTCAAGGTGCACCTGAAGAAGATCAAGACTGGGCCCGACGTGGATCCGGAGAAGATCGCCGAGCTCACAACGGGCTTCTCGGGCGCCGATCTGGCCAACCTGGTCAACGAAGCCGCGTTGTTGGCGACCCGACGCCACGCCGACGCGGTCTCCATGGAGGACTTCACGCGGGCCGTGGAGCGTATCGTGGCCGGTCTCGAGAAAAAGAACCGCGTCCTAAGCCCCAAGGAGCGGGAAGTGGTGGCCTTCCACGAGATGGGCCACGCACTCACCGCCCTTACCCTGCCCGGCACGGATCCCGTACACAAGGTCTCCATCATCCCACGCGGTATCGGGGCGTTGGGCTACACCATTCAGCGTCCCACCGAAGACCGCTACCTCATGACCCGCGAGGAACTCGAGAACAAGATCGCCGTGCTGCTTGGCGGCCGCGCCGCCGAAAAACTGGTGTTCGGGCACCTGTCCACAGGAGCCGCCGATGATCTGGCCAAGGCCACGGACATCGCCCGCGACATGGTCACCCGCTACGGCATGGAGGAGTCCCTGGGCTACGTGGTCTTGGAGGAGAATCGCCCCACCTTCCTGGAGACGCCGGCCGGTTACACGCCAGGTCCCCGGCGCTTCAGCGAGAAGACCGCAGAGGCCATCGATGAGGCCGTGCGCAACATCATCGAGCGACTGTTCCAGCGCACCACTTGTGTACTGGATGCCAATCGTGAGGTCTTGGAGCGCAGCGCACGTGAGTTGCTCAAGCGAGAGACGCTGGAAGAGGCGGACATTCGCAGACTCACGCAAGACTTGCGCAGGCTGGAGGCGTTGCAGGAACGCTGCGCCCCCACAGCGGCCTGACTGAATCCAACATTGACCTGCCTCGAGGGTATCCGGTCCGCCCAGGAAGTGGCGCCCCGCGCTCAGAGCTCGATCAGCTTGCCCTGGTACACCACGGGGCCCTCGGGCGCCTTCTTTTGCATGGGATGTTCCGGCGGTTCCAGACTGACCGCGAACCCCTGAGCCCTTTCCATGGCATTCCACTCCTCCTGGTCCAACGGAATGACCTTCTCGCGGCGATCCAGCACAGCCATGGGCACGGGCTCGGTGTCGGCCATCAGACACCACAGCACCATCACCCGGTCCTTGGGCATCGGCACCTCGTCGCGCAGATTCACTGCGATGCGCATCGGATTGCGCATTCCGGCGACCACGGCCATGGGCGCCCGGCTCTCGTTCTCCAGCACCACCACATACTCGGGCGCCTCGTGCACCACGGCCTCGAACTTCCGGGCACCGTAGGCGATCAGCCCCACAGCAAGCAGCACCGAAAAGGCTGTGGCAAGCCGCCAAGCCAGCACTTGCTGCCACCAGCGCCGGCGCCCCGCACGCTCGATGAGCGCCTGCTCGTTGGCCAGCTCGGCCTCGATCTGCCGCCAGACCCGCGCTGGAGGCGCCACCGCGCCGGCGCGGCCGGCCAACGGCGCCAACCGTCGCTCCCAGGCCTCCACCGCCGCCCGTATGTACGAACGCTGATTGCACAAGGCCTCGAAACGCGCACGCGCCAACCCGCGCAGCGTGCCCAGCACGTACTCCGCCGCCAGACGGTCGACCAGCTCCGGATCCTGATATCGGTCTAGTCGAGGCATCGCTTCAGCTGCTCCAAGCCACGTCGGATCCAGGCCTTCACGGTTCCCAGCGGCTTGCCCAGGCGCTGCGCCAACTCGCTGTGGGTGTAGCCTTCGTAATAGGCCATGAGAATGCTACGCCGCTGTTCCTCCCTGAGTTGCTCCAGACATTCTTCCAGCGCACGGGCGTCGCTGCCCAGGGTCGCCTCCTGCAGAGGACCGGGATCAGTGGTCTCGTGCTGACCCGCCCAGACGTCCTCGGTGTGACGCTCGGCCTGATACGCCGCGCCACGCATGATGTCCAACGCCCGGTTGCGTACGATGCTGATCATCCAGGTCAGTGGCGAACCCTTCGCGGAGTCGAACGTTCCCGCGCGGTGCCAGATGCGGAGATAGGCGTCCTGAAGCACCTCCTCGGCCAGGTCGCTGCGCCGGATCAGACGCAGGCACAAGCCGTAGAGCAGACCAGAGGTCTGGACGTACAGTTCCTCCAGCGCCTTTTGGTCGCCCTGGGCACAGCGGGCCAGATACTCGGCGAGCTGGCGCTCCTCGGCCATGGATCAACCATCGCAAGTGATCTGTAGCGTCGATCATAGCAGGTGTCGCCTTACCGTCCATGTCTGGAAATACGCGCAAGATGGAGCCCCGGATGCGCAACCACATACCGTCGCGCGCTATCCTTGGGGTCTTCATCCGAGCCTGGTCATCACGTGCTGCGCAGATTGACGATTCTGCTGGGCTGTTGGCTGTCGGCATTGTCCCCTCAACAAGTGCCGGCGGACACGGTACCCCCGCCCGTCGTACTCGGGGAGGACCAAATGCATGTGCCTTTGGACGGTCGCTTCGAGTATTTGGCGGAACCGCCGGGACTCCAAGGGCTCGCCCAACTGCTGGCCCACGATGGTTGGCCGTGGAAGACCGCGCCCAACCATCCCCTGAGCCTCGGCTTCCGTGACACGGCGTACTGGCTGCGTATCCCGCTGCAGGTCAGACCGGGCGCGGCTCACTGGCTCTTGGAACTGGGCTCCAGTACGGTGGCTGGCGTCACGTTCTACGCCGTACGGGGCCGAAGCGTGCTGGCCCATCAAGAGGCGGGACACCGTCTCCCGCTCGGCGCTCGGGCCATGCGTTACGAGGCACCGGTCTTTGAACTCCCCTCGGGCGATCACGATCCGTTCTGGGTCTACCTCCGCGTGCAGTCCGAGTCTTCGTTGCAACTCCCACTTGCCGCCTGGGAACGTTCAGCCTATGGGCTGCACGTCCAGCGTTGGGCCCTGTTACAGGGCGGTTTCGTGGGGGCACTCCTGGTCATGGCCCTGTACAACCTCGTCTTGTTCTTCGGGACACGGGATCGGAGCTATCTCTACTATGTGATCTTCGTGCTGCTGGGGGTCCTGCTGCAGGCGGTGTACCGGGGCTTCGATCTCTTGCTGCTGCCACTGACCGCCGTGCCCCTACGACCGGGGCAGACCGTGCCCCTGATTTTCCTGTACATTACGGTGGCCACACTCTTCAGCCGCAGCTTCCTCGGCCTCGACCGGCTGCATCCACGGTTGGACCGATTGCTTCGATGGACCGGCTACGCCGGCCTGGTGGGCGGTGTCGGGGCCCTGGCCCTGCCCTACACGGTGACCATCCACAGCGCCATCGCACTCACCGTGGGGGCCTGCCTGTTCATGCTGGCCAGCGGAGTCGCAGCGTGGTTGCGCGGCAGCCGGCTGGCTCGCGCCTATACGCTCGCCTGGGCCGTCTTCCTGATCGGGACACTGCTCTTCGTATTCATGAAGCTCGCCTGGCTGCCCTACAGCCTGGTCACCGAGTACGCTATGCAGGTCGGTACGTTCATCGACGTGACGCTGCTCTCCTTGGCGCTCTCCCAGCGGATCGCCATGGAACGACAGGCACGTCTGGACGCACAGCGCCTGGCTCTGGCCGAGGCGCGTCGTGCCCGGCGTGCCCAGGCTGAAGCCCTTGCGCAGGAAAAGCGGGCCAAGCAGCGCCTCGAGATCGAGGTCGCGCGACGGACACATTCCCTGCGGCGCAGCCTGCGCCAGCTGCGCAAGGCGAATCAGGCGCTGCGGGTGCTCAGCGCACGCGACGAACTCACCGGCGTGAGCAATCGCAGGCACCTGGACCGCCGCTTGGATGCGGAGTGGCGGCGGGCGCAACGGTATGGGCACCCCCTTTCGCTGGTGATGATGGACATTGATCTCTTCAAGCGCGTCAATGACACGTACGGACACAGGGCGGGTGACCACGTGCTGCAGCAGTTGGCGGTGATCCTTCGAAGCTGGGCCACTCGCCCGTCCGACGTGGTGGCCCGCTATGGCGGTGAGGAATTTGCGGTGCTCCTCCCGCACTTGGGGCGCAACGAGGCAGTGCGACTGGCGGAACGGATCCGGCGGGCCGTGGAGCAATCACACGTTGCCTGGGAAGGGCACGAGATCCGCCTGACGGCCAGCTTGGGCGTGTCCAGCATGGAAGGCGACACAGGCATCTTGCCGGAAGCACTGGTCCGCGCCGCGGACCGTGCCATGTATGCGGTCAAACGCTCCGGCCGTAACGGGGTACAGTTCCTGGCGCCGGAGCCCGCGGCCGGACGGGCGCAATCCGTCTGAGGAGCTTGGTACGTCTCTCGGGCGAGGCGCCCATGCGAGGTCCGAGCCCGGACGGCTACGGGGCCTGCACGAGGGTGGGATCAGCGATCTCGACACGGTGACCACCGCTGGCCACGAAACTGACCATCTCGCCCAGCATCTCCGCATGCACCGCGGCTGCGACGGGATCCGGCTGCCGTGTCGCATCCAGCGGGGTCAGGAACGAACTGTGGTGCCCAGCTGTAAAGCGCACCACGGCGCGGAGCGGGTTGGCGGCGGTGGACGAGGCGATCTGTGTCAGCTCCAGCACCCGAACGAGGGGATCGGTCCCGCCCAGGCCGGGAATGGTCCCGGGCGGATTGAAG